>JBAUOG010001269.1:0-1600 GCA_049579625.1 Bryobacteraceae bacterium | reverse complement strand
ATCCGAAGCTCGATTGGTTACACTCTGTCATAGCGAAGGCCGTCCTTTGGGGGCGCTAACTGTTGTGTGGAAACTCAGTTATGCCACGAATGACGCCCTTCTGCCTACAGCTGGTGAGAAATGCGGGTTAGTGCTTTCTGAGCCGCGACTGTCAAGGAGTCCGCCATGGCCCGGCGGGTCACCAAACCGGATTAAGACGCGCGTTTCCTCCGAACGGCGCGCTCCTCAGCTCATCGGGGACACCCCGGCCTGGTGTCACGCTCACTTCCAGCGTCTCAAAGCGCCAGCGGAGCGCCAGCTCGCCGTGCGCGCTGTAGGCGTGTCCCCAGACGCGACAAAGCTCGTCAACCGCGGGCTTTATAAGACTTCCCAACCAAGTATTTTCAGAGCAACCGCGCGCGTGCGCAAGCGGATGCTTCGCACAAACGGGACGGACTTTAGCATGGAGCGCGTCTTCAGGGAGTAGCCATGGCCCAGCGGGTCACCAAACCGGATGAAGACGCCTGTTTCCGGTCTCCAGCACAGACCTCAGCATGAGCGCCGGAGTGCACACCCTCAATGATGAAAAAGGTTTGCGGCATTTTCCTCCGAACGGCGCGCTCCTCAGCTCATCGGGGACACCTCGGCCTGGTGTCACGCTCACTTCCAGCGTCTCAAAGCGCCGGCGGAGCGCCAGCTCGCCGTGCGCGCTGTAGGCGTGTCCCCAAACGCGACAAAGCTCGTCAACCGCGGGCTTTCTAAGACTTCCCAACCAAGTATTTTCAGAGCAACCGAGCGCGTGCGCAAGCGGATGCTTCGCACAAAGGCAACGGACTTGAGTATGGAGCGCGTCTTCAGGGGAGCCGATGCCCGATGCTGTAACCATATAGCTTCTTTTCAGTTGACTATTGGCATCATTAGGTCTTAGCTTGGTTTAGCCGTGGCACACGACATCTTCATCAGCTATTCAAACGCCAATCAAACTTGGGCCGAGTCCGCCCTTCAACTGTTCGAGTCGCATGGCCTCTCCTGCTGGATGGCCCCGCGCGACATTCGCCCCGGTTCCACCTGGGCTGCCGAGATCGTCCACGGCATCTCCAACGCCCGGGTGATGATGCTGCTGCTCTCCAGTGCTTCCAATCAATCGCGCCAGGTCGCCCGCGAGGTTCAACTCGCCGATTCCTCCCAACTGCGCATCATTCCGGTTCTCCTGGAAGCCGTCAAGCCGGAAGGCGATTTCGTTTACTTCCTCAGTAATACGCAGTGGCTCACTGCCATAGGCGGTACCGCTGCCGATCACTCCACCACGCTTCTCGCCGCGGTCGGCGAGGCGCTCAACGCAAGCCCACCCAAGCCTGAAGATTCGACCCCTGCTCGGGAACCTACCGTCCGTTCGTCGCCATCTCTGGCTGCCGCGCAGAATCCACCCCCGGTCACTCAGGCGCCGCCCCGACCGGCGCCGCCGGCAGAAACCTACTCTTCTGCCTCTGCCGCGTCAACCGTTGCTCCGCTAACGAGCCGCCCGATCTTCTGGGTGCTCATCGGGGTTGCCGTCGTCCTCATCGTCGCAGCATTGTTTTTCTTGCGCCCTTCCCCCAAACCAGAGGAGGAATCGCGTCAG
>JBAUOG010001268.1:0-1913 GCA_049579625.1 Bryobacteraceae bacterium | reverse complement strand
TGTACCGGGTCGGGGAAGGGCTCCTCGCGCGGCTGCCGCGCCGCGCCCTTGGCGCGGAGATCATCAAGAATGAGCAGCGCTGGCTGCCCGGGCTCGCCCCGAGGCTGCCCCTGCCCATCCCTTATCCGGAACGGACCGGGGTACCCGCCTGCGGTTACCCCTACTCATGGAGCGTGGTGCCCTACCTACCGGGGCGTGCCCGCGGCGGAGGCCAGATCCTTCGACCCGGCGGGAAATGCTGCTCCCGCTCGGCTGCCATGCCAGCTTCTGGTCGGCCTACCAGGCGGCCGGCGGCGCCGGCGGCCGGGTCAACGACGCCCTACGGGCGCGGGCCAGAGGCTGGGCACTGAACCTCGCGATCGTGTCCCTGGCCCACTCGGAAGACAATTCGGTACTCCTGGAAGTCGGCCGCCGTACCCTCAGCGCCGTGCTGGAGGATCAGCGCGGACCAGCCGGGTAAAAGCCGGGCGGCCGGTCGTGGTGCCGGGGCAGCCCGCGGTGAAATGGCTCACATTTACTGGCAGATGGGCCCCGCAGCTGCGTAAGACGTTGCCGCCCAAACTGAGCCGCCACAGAACAGCGGCCTGGCTATGGCTCAGATCAATGGCAAAGGACAGCTCATGTCCTGTGCCAAGAAGTTGAGGCATCGCCAGCGCGCGCCTAAGGCATTTGGCGGAGCGCTGCCACTAAGTTGAGGCATCCGGTTGCGCGCCGGGAAAATCAATCGCCGCCGCCGGATGCGCGCATTACCGTTGTCAGGCAGGCCACAGGGGATGACAGGCCAGCTGGCGGAGGATGACATGGACAAGGCAGCGACCGATCGCATCGAGCAGCAGGTCAGGCAGGCCTTCCCCGAAGGCGCGATCGCGCGGGTCCAGGTGCTGCAGCACGGCGACGATCCGGAGGTCGAGCCCGGGCATGCCGCGGTGCGGGCCTTCTTCGACTGGCCGGGCCGGTCCGAAGGCGGCAAGGCCGATCCCAAGACCGTTCACCGGTTCGTGACTGCCAACGCCGCGGCGCTCGACGTGCTGCGCGACGGGCTGCCCCTCGTCATCGGATGGGTCGAGTTCCGCCCGGAAGGCCAGGCCGGGGCGGCCAGCTCTCATAGCCTGGCCTACCGGATCACCGACCGCGGACGGACGGCCGCCGCACGCGATGAAGCGCCGGACGACCGCACTCCAGTCATGGTCCGGCTCGGGGCCGTTGACCTGGCGACCGTGGACACCCTGATCACCGCGGGCGTCGTGAACAGCCGGGCCGAGGGCCTGCGCTGGGCCCTGAGCCGCCTCCGGGAACACCCGGCCTACGCCCAGCTCCAGCAGCAGGCCGGCGAGAACGAGGACCCCGCGACCCAGTGACGACAAGGCATCCACGCGCGGGCCAGGAAAATGCCAGGTTAACTGAGACAAGCGAAGAACCAGGGTCTCAGCCGATCCGGCACACCTCTGGAAGCAGAACCGGACCTGCCAGCTCAACTGAGACCGGACAACCAGCCAGCGGACCCACGACGAAATACCTCACGTCAACTGGCAGACCACCGCCCGCGCCCTGCCACTTAATCCGAGGCACCCCAGGCCAGGGCCCGCCAGTGCCTCGGATCCGAATGGCACAGGACAGCTCAGACCGACGTCGCGCTCTTCCGCCGTTCTTACCGGCGGCCGCCGCGGGCCTCTCGCTGCGCGCCGGCGGTTTGCAGGTTGCGGGGGATGGCGGGATTCCCGGAGGGCGGGCCGGCTGGCGGTGCACAATTGCGGTTGTGCGGGGGTGACCGATAACAACTGGTACCGGTTCCTGGCGGACCGGCCAGGGGTGACAGAAGTCAATTTCTGGCAGCCCAGCGGTGCCCGCGAGTTCCGTGTCCTAGCCCCGGGCGAGCCGTTCTTCTTCAAAACCCACTATCCCCACAACAAGCT
>JBAUOG010001267.1:0-10876 GCA_049579625.1 Bryobacteraceae bacterium | reverse complement strand
CAGTTCCGTAGCACGGTGGACGCATGTCTCGATCCTCAAGCGTCGCTGTGAAGCGGCTCACCGAAAGAGACAAATGGAGGCAATGAAGGTGTTCCAAATCTCAGCCATTAGGGACGCCAAATTACTTGAACAGCCTCGAGAAGTTATCAGGGTCGCGAGGCAATGCCGATGCCAGGGCGAGTGCTGCGCCGGCGAAGAGCAATGTGTCCGCGACGTAGTTTATCGCTTCAGTGATCTCCGGCGTTGATCCGCCATGGGCGAGGATCAGAATAACCAGATACGGGCATAGGGTGAGGACGGTCATTAAAGCGCCAATCGACGCGGCGGCTATCCGGGATTGTTTGTTCAAGGCCAAACCCATTCCAGCGGCCAATAGGATGGCTCCTGCGAGGTATCCCCACACACTGGGGAATGGAACCCACGATGGCATCGTCTTTGGTAAAGGAACGCCGGGCGCAAACTCCGGATGAAGAAAATGTTCCGCGGCAAAGAAGATGGCAGCAATCGCGATGACGATGCGCCCAAATAAGATCATCCATTTCGATTGTTGCGGCGACGAGGCGCGGCTATGCAGTCCGGCGAGCGCCCATGCACCTCCCGCAAAAGAGAGATCTCTTAGCGCGACGGCCCACGCGAACCGGTCTTTGGGATGGGCGAGCGCATTCGGCATATGAATCATCGAGACAAATAGAAAGAACATCAAGCCGAGCAGGGTGGACGACAAGCGTACGAACTTCCTCACAGTAAGGCTGGTAGCCGCTGCGAGCAGCGCGCATCCGACAAAATACGCCCAGAACAAATGCGCCGGCATCCAGGACGGCACCAGATTCTGGAGAAACCTCGCGCCGCGGAAGTGCTCGGCCGCAAATACAGCGAGTGGGACGGCGTAGAAGACGCAGGCGAAGGTGATGAGCTTGTCCCAGCCGTGAGCCGCGCCGATTTCTTTTCGAAGTATGAAAACTCCGGCGACCAGATAGATAAGCCCGGCAAAACACATCCAGAAATTTGTTGATGAAAGCATTAGAACCTGTCTCGCGAGGGTACCGCAGCAGAGATTATATCCCTGGGGTTTTTCAGCTATGCTTCAACTCTTTTGCCAGCTGCCGGCCGCCCCCCGAGTTCAAGCGTGCTAACCCACGCCATCAGCCACAGAAAGCCGCGGCTCATGTCCGGTTAGCGCCAGTCAATAAGCTGGTAAACGCTGCCCGTCGCGTGGCTGCCAAAAAACGCGGGAGGTCTATAATGTTTTAGCGTCCCAAAAAACAGAGCGCTATTTTTCTGTTCTAAACGGCGTATAATGGGGAATGTTTCTTCACCGCCAGAAGATGGCCGTCGGCTGGCGGCATCACTGTCGGATGAGGCCTAAGCAATTTCTTCCTACCGTCTCCCCCCTAGATAAGGCTACGTTGACTGTTTCCTGCGATGCTTCTGTTTGCACACTGGTAAGGATCCACAGCGGGAGTCCTTTTCGGAGGGAGTGGTGAGGCAGACCAGCGAGTCTCGATTTCTGATGTGCCCTCCGCATCATTTTGATGTTGAGTACGTGATCAACCCTTGGATGCAGGGTCAAATCAAAGCTGCCGACCAGGAGCTTGCAGCTAGGCAATGGACGCGTTTTCACTCGCTGTTAAGCCATTATGCCGATGTAGAGCTCATGCCCGCCGTGAGCGGGCTGCCCGACCTCGTGTTCACGGCCAACGCTGCGTTGGTGTATAACCAAGCTGCTGTTCTCAGCAGTTTCCGCTGCCCGGAACGACAACCAGAAGCACGTTTTTACGCCGATTGGCTTTTCGCAGATGGCTTCCAGGTGAAGACGCTGCCATCGGGAACGTTATTCGAGGGAGCAGGAGACGCGTTGTTTGATCGCGGTACCAAAGCCTTGTTGTGGTTCGGCCACGGATACAGGTCCGATGCCGGGGCTTTACCATCTCTGCAGAAGTTGATTGATGTAGAAGTACAACCGCTGCGACTTTGCGATCCGCGCTTCTATCATCTCGACACCTGCTTCTGTCCTTTAGAAAGAGGCTTCCTCCTCTACTATCCAGCAGCATTCGATGAGGTTGCAAACGCGGCCATAGAATCCAGAATTTCAGCCGACCGGAGATTGGCTGTAGGCGAAGAGGATGCCATTCACTTTGCATGCAACGCTGTGAACATTGGAACAAAGGTGATGCTGAACTATGCGACACCAGACCTGGCAGCATGGTTGGGTGCCCGCAGCTTCGAGGTGATTCGAACGCCTATGTCGGAATTCATTAAGGCGGGCGGATCCACGAAGTGTCTCTCGTTACGCCTTAACGAATGCTAAGTGGTTACAAGTCTGCTGTTTCCAGCGGGCCAAGTATATGCCTTGCGTGCCTCCGCGGTTTCCTATCCTAGGGCAATTGTCACCGGACATGCCGGGCTGTCGCAGGACTCCCCGCTGACTTTGGACCTCGTTCCCTAGCAGACTGTCCCCGAAGTTCCCCTGGGATGCTTCCGAAGACGAGCTGATGGGGGAGTTGGGCTTCCTCCGGGTTTCCCTGGTGATGCAGAGCCCGCCACGCTGGCGCGGCTCGACGATTACGCTTCATCTCCTACAATCTCGCTGGATGCAGTTTCGCTCGGATAGTTGAAGAAGAGCTGGTTGCCGTCGGGATCATCGACGACCAGGAGCCGGTATCCCCAGGAACCCTCCTTGACCGGAACGCCCTTGGCCTCGAGTTCCGCGCGCAGCGCGTCCACGGCGGCAATCGCGGCCTCGCGTGTCTGCTGCTCGACGTTGATGGAAATGAACATCAGCCCCTTGCCAATCTTCTCCGGCCACGTGCCGGCCAGGATAAGCGCGCAGCCCTGCCGCTCCACCTGTGCGACGTACGCTCTGCCGTCCTCCGCATATCGCCAGGGGCTGGTGAAGCCGAGCCGGTCAACATAAAAGCGGAGCGAGGCATCAACATCCGTCACGTGTAGGACAGGGCGCGCGAACCAGTCTGTCATGGGCTGTATATCCTCGAATGAGACAACTTTTTCCTGCGTCTTGAATTCTACGCCCTATTAAGTGAGTTCTTGGGACAGTACGTTTACCAGGTTTCTAAACGCGGGCGCGCCTGGAAGCACAAGGCTGAGAATCCACTGAGTGGGAAGGCGCCGAAAACCCTGGATCCCCCGCGTGTCGGATACGGGATGAATGCCCCTTCGCCGCAAGTCTGTCCCGTACGATCCTCTGACACCGACTGTTTCTAGGACAACGGTCTGCCCATCACCCTGCCAGACGCTTCGCGCCCACACCCCGTAAATGTGCAGCGCGGCGCGAAAGGCCCACCGGTGCAGCGTGAAGCCGTATGGCGCTTGGCTTGCCAAGGAGAAACAGTAGCGCCAACTCGAAAGGATGCTTTTCATGGGTTCCAATACCTCCCCGCGCGGGATAGGCAATCACAACGGGCCAGCACACGAGCAAGACCGGCGGAGTGTGTTGTCCTGGCTGCTCGGCGGCGGCGTTTTCATAACGATGGGTTCGTTCTTCTATCCGGTTCTCAGGTTCCTGAATCCGCCGCTAATTGCGGAGGCTGCGGTAAATGAGGTCAACGCCGGCAAGGTGCAGGAGTTGAAGCCGAATTCGGGCAAGATCGTGAAGTTCGGCAACAAGCCAGCCCTTTTGGTGCGCGTCAACGAAACCGAGTTCAAGGCCTTCTCGGCTGTCTGTACCCACCTGAATTGTACGGTGCAGTACCGCGATTCGACGCAACAGATCTGGTGTGCCTGCCACAACGGGACCTACGATCTCAATGGGCGCGTCGTCTCAGGGCCACCCCCGAACCCGCTGGAGGAATTCGTAGTGAATCAGAAGGGCGACGATTTGATCATCTCGCGGCGGGTATAGAAGGACCCATGACTGGAAAAGCGATCGACTGGTTCAATGAGCGTCTCGGCCTCAGCGCGATTCGCGAGGTGGTGGACCACAAGACGGTCCCGGTACACTCGTCGACTCGCTGGTACTACTTCGGCGGGATGACGCTGTTTCTCTTCGGAATCCAAATAATCACCGGGACCCTGCTGCTGCTCTACTACCGCCCGACCGTGGCGGAAGGATTTGAGAGCGTACGGTTCATCATGACGCGGGTGGAGTTTGGCTGGCTGATCCGGTCGATTCATAGCTGGTCAGCGAATCTGCTGATTTTCATGGCATTTGTCCATATGTTCAGCGTGGTGTTCACGCATGCCTACCGGCGGCCGCGCGAGCTTACATGGGCAAGTGGAATCGTCCTCATTGGTCTCATGTTGGTGTTTGGCTTCAGCGGTTATCTTCTGCCCTGGAACCAGATTTCGTACTTTGCGACGAAGGTCGGCAGCGATGTCGCCCGCGGGATTCCGCTGGTGGGCGAACAGATCGCCCGCTTGCTGCGAGGCGGTGACGATGTGGGCGCGGCCACGCTCACGCGATTCTTCGCACTGCATGTAATGATCCTTCCGCTGAGCACCGCCGTGCTGATCGTGATGCACATTTTTCTCGTCCAGAAGCACGGGATGAGTACGCCGCCCTGGATCTCGCTGTCCCGGGTACGGCAAATGAAGTTCTTCCCAAATTTCTTTTTGCGCGAGGTAATGGTTTGGTATGTGGCGCTGGCGGTACTCGGGACGCTGGCGGCTGTATTCCCCTGGGAGCTAGGCATAAAAGCGGATCCGTTCGCCTCGGCGCCGAAAGGCATCCGGCCGGAGTGGTATTTCCTGGCACAGTTCTACACGCTGAAACTCATTCCCAGCCACATCTGGATTTTCGAAGGTGAACTGCTGGGGATGGCGGGCTTCGGTGCGTTGGCAGTCTTCTGGTCATTGATTCCGGTGTGGGGTGTCAATCGCGACGATGTGGTCCGGACGCGATTGGTCACCGGGGTGGGGGTAGCGCTGATCGCGTACCTGGCGGCATTCACAATCCTGGGGTACTTCAAATGAGACAGTGCGCGCTCGTCCTTCTCTTGATTCCGGCGTTTCTCGCAGCGCAGCCCGCCAAGGACAGCTGTGTCGAATGTCACGCGCAGATGGACGGCGACGAACAGAAACCGGCGCTACTCATCAAGAGCGACATTCACACTGCCAACGGATTGAGCTGCGCCGATTGCCACGGCGGCGACCGGACCAGCGATGATCCGGACCTGTCGATGAGCAAAGCCAAGGGGTTCATCGGCAAACCCAAGCGCACCGCCATTCCGCAACTGTGCGCAAGCTGCCACAGTAAACCCGACCTGATGCGCCACTACCGGCCGCAGCAGCGGGTCGACCAGTACGCCTTATACGTCACCAGCGTTCACGGTAAGAAGCTGGCGGCCGGCGACGAAAACGTCGCCACGTGCATCGACTGCCACAGTGTGCACGACATTCGCGCGGTGAAGGACGTACTTTCTCCGGTGCATCCGCTGCGGCTACCTGAGACGTGCGGGCGGTGCCATGCGGATGCACAAAAAATGGCGAAGTATGGCATTCCCACCAACCAACTGGAGCACTATCGCACGAGCGTTCACTGGGCGGCGCTGAAGAAAGGCGACCTTTCCGCTCCGAACTGTGCTTCGTGCCATGGGAATCACGGCGCCAAGCCGCCGGAAGTGGAGTCTGTGGCGGCGGTTTGCGGCAATTGCCACGTGCTGTTCGCACAGCTCTACGAAAAGAGTGTGCACGAGAAGACCTTCTCGGGCGCGAAGGGCGGCGGCGGATGCATCGTCTGCCACGATAATCACGCGATCCATCAACCGTCAACCGCCATGCTGGCCGGCCCCAAAGCGGTTTGCGCGGGCTGCCACAAACCGGGGACGCCCGCAGACAAGACCGCGGTGCAGATGGCCGGCTGGATCGACAATCTGGACTCCTCTTTGAGGCACTCCGAGGCGGTTCTCGCCGAAGCCGATAAATATGGCATGGAGGTTTCTGAAGCGCAAGTACGGGTCGGCGATGGCCAGGAGAACCTCATTAAGGCGCGCCTGGCTTTGCACTCGATGCGGCCGGAAGAGATGCAGAAGCCGGTCGATGCTGGAACGGCGATCGCGGGTGAAACGCTTCGCGCCGGCCAGGCAGCCCTCCACGACAAAGACGTTCGCCGCCTTGGGCTGGCGATCTCAGTGTTCTTTATCGCCCTCACGCTTGCCGCAGTCTGGCTGTTGATCCGGCGGTTGGAAGCAAACGGCTCTGGCTACGTTGAGCCGACAAAGTAAAGTAACAATAAGAAAGGAACTATGAAGACTCTAGCAATTCTTTTATTCGCTGCGTGTGGATTGGCCTTCGCGGGGGCCCCGGAAGGAAAAACCGTATACGAAGCGAAATGCCAGAAATGTCACGGCCCGAACGGCGAAGGCAAGGCTTCGATCGCCAAGATGTATAACATCACCTTGAAACCTCTTGCGTCGAAGGAGGTTCAGGCGATCTCGGATGCCGATATGAAGAAGGACATCATCACCGGCAAAGGCAAGATGAAGCCGATCGTCGGCCTGGAGGGTAAGGATCTCGACAACGTGATCGCATACGTGCGGACGCTGAAATAAACGCTGAAGCAGTTCTTGCCGGAGCCCAGTTGTTGATAGCATAAGCTGGCTTCTGGTTATGGGCGAAAAACGGTGGTTCTGGGCGACGCTTACGCTTTCCAGCGTGACGATGGTATCCATCGTATTCGCGGCGTGGGAGTTGGCCGAGAACCACTTCTTTCGAAATGCCAACTACCTGACGCTGCATTACCTCTATATAACGCGCGGCGTCGCATCCTCCTTGGTGTTGACATTTTGGGCGGCGTGGTTTGTGTTGCGGCAACGGCGAAAGAGTGAGGAGGATCTCCGCCGTTCCAATGAGCGTTACCGGGGCCTGCTCGAAGATTTTCCAGGTGGCGTCATCCTCTACGACAAGGATTTTCGCGTAGTCGAGTGGAATGCATCGGCTGAGCGGATGTACGGCTACTCCAAGACGGAGATCCTCGGCCGCGCCTTGCCGACGGTTCCCCAGGACAAGGCAGACGAACTGCGTGAGTTCATGCGGCGAGTGGAGGCCGGCGAGCCGGTGCTGGATGTGGAAACGACGCGGCTCGACCGGCACGGCGCGCTATTTCCGGTGGAACTGAGCCTGCGTCCGTTTCGCCAGAGGGATCAGCCGATTCACTTCCTGGAGGCAACCTCCGACATTCGCGAACGTGTCCGCTGGCGCGAGGCCATGGTCGAATTGGAGAAGCTTGCAAGCATGGGCAAGATGGCGGCCGGAACAGCGCACCATCTAAACTCACCCTTGGCGGCGCTGCTCTTGCGAGTGCAGTTGATGCGCGAAAGAACGGCCCATGACGTGGATCTGGCGCGGCTCGAGGAAGGCCTCAAGTTTTGCCAGCATTTCGTTCAACGGCTCCTCGATTTCTCCCACCAGCGTCCGGTTGTCAAACAGACCCAAGACCTCGGCGCGACTGTGGAATCGGTAACCGGTTTTTTTCAGCCGGTGATTCACTCGAAACGCGCCGCTCTGGTCACCGAGGCCGCTAAAGGGTTGCAAGTCTGCGCCGACCGCAACCTGCTGGAAACCATCCTGCTGATTCTGTTGAGCAATGCCCTGGACGCGATCCAGCCCGGTGGGTCGATCCGTGTCTGCTGCCGCTCGCTGCCGGCCGATCGAGTCGAGATAGCGGTAAGCGACAACGGCGCCGGTATCGGTCCCGCTGACTTGGCCCGCGTCTTCGAGCCGTTCTTTACGACGAAGGAACCCGGCAAAGGCACCGGCTTGGGTCTCGCCATCGCCAAGAATTTCGTGACGGAACATGGCGGCTCCATCCGGTTAGAAAGTCAACCGGGTCACGGAACGACCGCGTATATCGAGTTGCCCCTGGCGACGGCGAGTGTGCAGCTGGAAAGCGCAATCCGGTGAAGCACGGTCCCACAATCCTGGTGGTTGACGACGACGCTGCGCTCGCTGAAACACTGAGGGAGTTTCTGGCGAGGGAAGGCTACGACGTAGAGGTTGGTCAAACCGGGGCGGAGGCGCTGGCCATCCAGGCGGCGAATCCGCGCATCTCGCTTGCGCTGGTCGATTTGATCATGCCATTGATGGACGGCCTCACGTTGACGGACGAACTGCGCCGCCGCGACCCGGATATCGCCGTGGTCATCATGACCGGCTACGGCACGATCGAGACCGCGGTCGAGGCCATCAAGAAGGGCGCGGAGGATTACATCACCAAGCCCTTCGACTATGAGGCGATGCGCAAAAAGATCGCCCGGTTGACTGAAGTGGTTGAACTGCGCGAGCGGGTCGCCCAACTCGAAGGCAAACTCGAGCGGCACGCCTGTTTCGAGAACATCATTTCCGTTTCCCCGGCGATGGAGCGGCTGCTCGAACCCGCCCGCCTGGCGGCCGCCACCAATGCATCCGTACTGATTGTGGGCGAGACCGGAACGGGGAAGGAGATGCTCGCTCGGGCGATTCACGAGGCCAGCCCGCGTGCCCGAATGCCTTTCGTGGCAGTGAACAGCGGCGCGCTGCCCAGGGAACTGGTCGAAAGCGAGTTGTTCGGCTTCCGGCGCGGCGCCTTCACCGGGGCTTACGCCGATGCGCCCGGTGTTTTCCTGGCCGCCACCGGAGGGACGGTCTTTCTCGACGAAGTCGGCGAGATGCCCAAAGAGGTGCAGGTCAAGCTGCTGCGCGTTCTACAGGAGGGCGAATTGCGCCCGGTGGGCAGCGCACGGCCGGTGCATGTCGATGTGCGCATGATCTCGGCAACCAACCGCAGCCTGAATGAACTCCGGAGTACCTCACTGCGAGAAGACTTCTATTTCCGCCTCGCGACGGTTGTCCTCCAGGTTCCGCCTTTGCGCAACCGCCAGGAGGACATTCTCGTCCTGACTCAGCATTTTGCCGGCCGCCTTTCGCGCCGCTACAGCCGCCAGATCTCGCTCTCCCGCGCCGCCATCGAGCTCCTCTTGACCTATTCATTTCCGGGCAACATCCGTGAGTTGGAAAGCCTGATCGAAAGCGCGGCCGCGGTGTCAGCCAATGATCCGCAGGTGATCACCGACAAAGAACTCAAGCCCTTGCTCAGCGGAAGCGCTCTCGATCCATCCTCGTCGGCCGCCTTGAGTCAGCCGATCGCCCTCGAACAAATGGAACGAATCACCATCCAGCAGGCACTGCGGATGGCTGATGGGAACCGAACCAAAGCCGCGTCTTTGCTCGGCATCTCCCGCGATACGCTGTATCGAAAACTCCGCCTGTACCAGGGCTAGGCAGGCTGCGGCGTCCAGCGCAAGCCGTCAGATTTTCGGACGATCGTCGGGATTTGCGGCGCGGTTGCCCGCGCAATGCCACCAAAAGCCGCTTTTCGCCGTGGCGCATCGCGTGCAACCAATTGCGGCATGATGGTGCCGAGCCGACGCAAACAATTGGCGCTCTGGATTGCCGCCGCAACGATCGCAACCGCCGCCCTCGCCTTTACGTTGATCCGCGAGAGCGGTTCCGTCGCGGTACGCCAAGCGCCCTATGTTATCGGTGATGCGCGGCGGGGAGCAGTGTTGTTCGGCGCCAAGCAGTGCTCCATCTGCCACGCCATGAATGGGGTGGGCGGTCGTGTTGCTCCCGATCTTTCGGCCATCCATCCGGGAGCCCCGGCTATGGGGTGGCTTGCCACGCAGCTCTGGAATCATGCGCCGGGTATGTTCCGGCAGCTTCGCGGGCGGAAGTCCTACCCGGAGATGAACACTCAAGAAATGGCGGACATTCTCGCTTTCTTGTTCCAGGCCGGAAACTCCGACCCTCCTGGCAATCCCTCGGCCGGTCGACGGGTGTTCGAACAGAAGGGCTGTGTTCGCTGTCACTCGGTTGGCTCGTCGGGTGGAAAGTCCGCTCCCGACCTGTCGGTGATCGCCACTGCCGGAGCTGATGAATGGATGCGCGCGATGTGGAACCACTCGCAGTCGATGGTGGGACCGGTGACAGAAGCGCTTGGCCAGTGGCCCAGTTTCTCAGGCAGCGACATGAGCGATCTGGTTGCCTATGTGGGGGGAAGCACGGGCCGAGGCCGTCCGATTGAATCAAGCGGGAACCCCGGCCGCGGCTGGCAGGTATTTCAGGCCCGATGCATCCAGTGTCATTCCGTGCGCGGGCAGGGAGGCAACATTGGGCCCGAACTCGGCCCCGAGCACGAGCTTCCGCAAACAACGGCTCAATTCGCCAGCGTTCTGTGGAATCATGCACCGGCGATGCAACGCCTGAGCGAGGGGACGCATGTGACGCTTCCAGTCCTTCAAAAAGTTGAAGTTACCGACCTCGCCGCCTTTCTTGCCAGTCTGCGTTATTTCGAGCCCACCGGCTCTGCCTTGGTCGGCGAGCGTGTCTTCACAGTGCGGGGCTGCGCAGGCTGTCACGGACCCGATGCCGACGGCTCATCGCACGGTCCTCGCATTCGTGCTGGCGCCGAAGCATACACGGTTGCCTCCTTTACCGCGAGGCTTTGGAAGCATGGGCCAAAGATGGTGGACCACACGGAGGAACTGGGCATTCCGTGGCCGATCCTCGAGCCGTCCGACATGGGCGACCTCGTCAGCTTCCTGAACTCGAATGAGCATTGAAAGATTCAGACGCGCAAGAACCTGCCGGTAACGACCGGGGGGTCCAACCGCCTGGCATGCTTACAAGTGGAGGCAGCTTTGTTCCGAACCGCGCCCCCTCAGCTTCCAGCTCGGGAAGCCGCAGCCCCGGTAGACCACCCTACTCCACCGTCATCCACGCCACTCCATCTGCCGGGATCGTCACGCGCACTTGAGCCGTAAAGTCCCGCTCGATCGTCACCTTCTGCGGCGCACCGTCATTGATTCGAATCGTCGCCGTGTTTGTCAGTCCTGTGTAATAGAGCGGCAAGCGAATCTCGCGGGTCATTTCCGTGTCGAGTGGA
>JBAUOG010001266.1:0-27582 GCA_049579625.1 Bryobacteraceae bacterium | reverse complement strand
ATCTTCATTCGGCACGAATTCCAGGGCTGCGAGGCGGCCGCCGGGTTTCAACGCGGCGTGAATCTTCTTCAAAATTCCCACGCAGGTCGGGTGATCGAAGTGGTGCAGGAAGTTCGTCAGTAGAGCGATGTCGTAGGGGCCGCCATACTCCACGTCGAACGCACTGCCCGGAAGCGCCTGGTAGCGGTCGTCCACTCCCGCCTTCTGCGCGTTGGCTTTTGCGACGTCCAACACTCTCGCCCAATCGACTGCCACGATCTGCGCTTGAGGGTTCAATTTGGCCACCGCGATGCCGAACAAGCCGTGGCCCGCTGCGATGTCAAGCACCTGCACTGGCCCCGTGAAGCCATCCAGGGCAATGTTCCCCAGCGGAGCAGCCATCGGAGCCATCATGGGCGCCATGCTGTGCGCAAACTCGACCCATACGGGATTATCCGGCTCGACCGTCCCGTCTCCGGGAAGAAGCGTGCGACCGCTCCGCACAATCTCCGGCAAACGCCGCGCAAAGTCCACCACTTGCGGATCGCCCAAAAAGCGTGAGATCGACGCCACGCAGGCCGGCGACCGGGGATCCAAAAAGAGCTCACTCGTCGGCGTGTGCCGGTAACGATCGCCTTCCTTGACCAGGAATCCGTGGATCGTCAAGTAATCGCAGAGAATTCGAATCCCGCGTTCCGAGGCCGAACACTGGCGAGCCAGCGAAGCGACATCACCGGGGCCCTCACCGACAGCTAGAAACAGATCAAGTTCAATCGCGGTGCGCAAGGCCGCCGTCTGCTGAAAAGCCAGCAGGGTTTCAAAAACAAGGCCTGGTGACGGCGCCGCCGTGGCGTGGTGGGCAGTTGCCATTAGGTTCCTCCGAGCCAGTTCATAAAGACCGGCAGAAAGAACTATAGCAAAGCCGGAAGAGGACTACTGATTCGGATCAGGCGGCTTCTCGCCCGGCCTGTACAGGCTCGGAATCTTCTTCTTTTGATTCTGGTCCTGCTGGTCCTTTTCCTGCTTCTTTCGCTCTGTCACTTCTTTCGTCGACATCGACGCTTCCCGTTCCTTCTTCTCTTTTTCCTCGGCTGCCAGCACCTCCGCCTGCCGTTTGGTTGAATCTTCCTGAGAAAGTTCCAGGCTGTCGGAAGTCGTGTCGATCGCTTGCTTCAGCACAAAGTCATACCGGCTGATATCCGGCGGGTTCATCGGTTCAATCTTGTTTAGCTTTTCGACGAACTCTTTCTCGGCCTCCGACACGGCGATCATGCCTTTGTCGATGGGCAACTTGCGGCGTAGTGCGTCGTCGGCCACCGAGTCGATCGCCTCAATGATGTGCGAATAGTCCTCCAGCGTGTCGTGGATGAAGGCACTGCGCCCGGGCTTCGGCTTCTGCAGGGTCTGCATGAGGATGTCCAACCGTAGCCGGGCGAATTTGACATAGAGCTTCATCCGCTCGTTGGGCTCCTGAACATCGCGTATCTGGTCCACTTCGATAGTGCTCAGGTAATCGCGTGTTTGTGCCGCTAAGCGCGGTGACACTGAGAGAAGAAGGAGGGTCGGAGCGAGCCACTTCATTTTTTCATCACTCCACTTAGAAGTTTATCGTGAATGCCATCCACCTGTCGAAGCGTGTACTCCGCCCACCCGCGGTCGTCCACGGCAATATCGTCTATCAGTGTTTGGAGCCGTCGCACTATAGTCGCCACCCGAATCTCGGCTTGCTTGTACAGATGCGCCTTCCGCGCCGCTTCCAGAGCGGCCACGCAGGCATCTAGAAGCTTTGTCATATCGTCCAGATGCGCGTCACCCTTCTTGATTTCGCCCGCACCGTAGGATTTTTTTGCGTCCTCGAAAGCCTGCTCCGCCAGTGCCAGTGCTCGCTGTGACCGCTTTCCGGGATCGCGCTCAGTATCGAGTTCGGTGAGCGGCGATTGCGCCCAGATCATCTGAATCGACGCCGGGAGGAACAGAATCATTGCCAAAGAGCCGGTTCTCAAGATGCCGGCCACTTTGCGCTTCGCTCCTCTCATCGGCGATTCACCTCATGTTCCAGAATCCGGATCCGCTGCCGGGCCTTGAATTCCTCGTCGGGACTCTTTCCCTGGCTCAGCTCCAGAAAGCGCTTGTAGTTATCCAAGGCGGGCTTGGTTTGTCTTAGCTTATCCAGAACGATGGCACGCAAGTAGTAGTGTCCCGGCTTCTCGGCGTTCAACCGGTGGATCTGGTCGAGGGCCGCGATCGCTTCCGGATACATTTCCGCAATCACGCACGCGGTGGCGATTTCGCTCCACGCCGAAGGGTCGTTTGGTTTCAGCTTCGCTGCCACGTAGAAGCGATCAACCGCTTTCCGATAGTCTCTCTTATCGCGCCAGATCCGGCCCAGCGCCATCTGCACGTCATAGTCGTTTGGATTGGCCGCCAAGGATTTCTCGAGAATCGGAGCGGCCAGTTCCTCCTGGTTGTTCTTAATGTACGCCGTTGCCAAAGCCATTTGGTTGCTGAGACTCGGAGACTGCTTCACCGCCGACTCAAACTGCTCGACGGCGAGCTGAGACTGATTGGCAGCGAGATAGAGTTCGCCCAGCTGCTTTGCGGCACCGGCCGTGTCCGGCGAGTCCTTCAAGATGGCGATGGCCTCTGCCGGTCTCTTCACCTCGGCATAGGCCGCGGCTAGTTCCAGCTGGTACGACTTTAACTTCGGATCCAACGTCGCAGCTTCGCGATAGTGCTCCGCCGCCTGGTCGAGCGAGCCCAAATGCAACAGGCTTTGTCCCAAGCCGAGCTCGGCGCGTGACGATTTCGGATTCATCTTGAGCGACAACTCGTAGGACTTTGCAGCCGCGTCGTAATTACCTAAAGCGAGTTGATTATCAGCCAGGTACATCTGTGCCCGGAGCGCATCAGGTTTGAGGCGGACAGCCGCCTCGAAGTGCGGTTCGGCCTCTGCCAGCTTGCGGTTGCGCGCGTACACGAGCCCCAGGTTGAGTTCGGCTTCGAATAGTCCGGGCTTTATCTCCAGCGTCTTCTCGAGGTGCGCGATCGCCGGATCGTACTTCTGCAACGCTGCTTCCGCGAGCGCGAGATTAAACCAGGCGCTGTAGTCCTTAGGATCATCCGCCGCCAGTTTCGTAAAGATCTGGAAGGCCTGTTGAAAGTCCTGGCGATCCATGGCTTTGAGCCCCTCTTCCTCAGAATAGGCACTCACCGGATTGACAGGCAATGTGGTTTGGGAACGCGCACCGGTCCCGGCAAGCAAGACCAGTAATGCGGAGAGAATCGGGTTGGGCATCGTTCTCGACGTCATTGCGAGCCGCTGCTGCCCGCCGCAGTCGTCGCCTCCCGGTGCAGATGCGATATCTTAATGCCGGCGAAAGCGACCACGAAGAAGCCCACCACGACCAACGGGAAGAACATCAAGCCCCACAGCACCATCGCGAAATTGCTCGCCAAGGGTCGAGCGACGCCCCACAACATCACAGTTCGCGCTGTCACCCATTGGGCCGATCCAAGGTTGCCGGGCGCCTGGGGCACGACAGCACTTAAGTGCAGCAGCACCATCAGCGCGATCGACGCTGGCCATGGAACAGGCAGATTAAACGCTCTCACGATGGCGTAGACGGGAATTACCTGGACCAACAGATACAAGCCACTGACGAAAAACGAATAGTAAAGGAATCGGGAATGCCCGATCAGGTGCAGATCGTCGATCAGGGTGTTAAACCATGCCGGAGGTTGAATATCGAAAAACAAACTGATGCTTTGTTTCCGGGCATACATGCCATAGCTGATCAACAGCGACAGTACGAGCACCATGATGCCGAGCATGTAACCACCTTTGATCATGACCGGCGGTAGCTTACCGATTCGAAGCGCGACGAAAAAGCTGGCCACCAGCCAAACGCCATCGAAAATACGCTCGATCACAGCGGAGGCGAAGGTCACCGATAGGGGAATCTGGGACGTGCGGGAAACCATGAAACAGCGAATTAACTCGCCGGCCCGAAGCGGCAGGATTTCGTTGACGTACAAACCCGTGTAGATGGCGCGCATCAATCGCCAGAAGGAAACGCGCTGGATGGGTTGCAGAAGAAGCCCCCAGCGCCAGCCTTGAACCAGGAATACCAGCACGTCGGACAGAACCGCGACAGTGACCCAGGCCCAATGCATGCGCCGCACTTCGCCCCAGAATCGCGGCAGGTCCATTCCGTGCAGAACCCACACGATACATACCAGCGAGAACACGCAGGTGGCGATGATAATGACCCACGACCGCACCTGACGGGAGCGTTCCGAGGCGATATTGGGGACCGATGGGACGCCCACGCGTCCATCATAACGTCGCGGCGTCAAGCGCGCTGAAAAGTGTTCCGAAGCCCGTTTAGCCGTCCACGATGGCGACTTCGATACACTCTCGTTAAAAGATAGGCGGGGACTCAAATCGGCGCGATGCTGACCTGCGCTTTTGAGGTGTGACGAGTCTTCGAGGACGGACGTAGATGATGAGAATTCACAAAGTAGCTGTATTGGGTGCAGGAACCATGGGCTCTCGGATTGCGGCCCACTTCGCGAATGCCGGAATCCCGGTGCGGCTTTTAGATCTTCCAGCTGACGGCGCCGAGCGAAACGCAATTGCAAAAAAAGGCATTGAGACCGCCTTCTCGCAAAGGCCGCCCGCGTTCTTCACGAGCACCGGAACGCAGTTGATAGAGGCCGGTAACTTTGAGGATGACCTGCCGCGGCTGGCCGACTGCCAGTGGATCATTGAAGGTATCGTCGAGAACCTCGACATCAAGCGGGCGCTCTGGAGCAAAGTCGCGCTCCATCGAGACGCCGGCGCCATCCTGTCTACCAACACCAGCGGCATCCGCCTGGAGGAAATCTCGCGCGATTTTCCACCAGACTTTCAGCAGCGTTTCCTCGGCACGCATTTCTTTAATCCGCCGCGCTATCTGCACCTATTTGAACTAATCCCTGGACCCGTCACCGACCCGAAGATCCTGACTTTCGTTCAACACTTCGCCGAGAGCACACTGGGCAAAGGTGTCGTGCGATGCAAGGACACACCGAACTTCGTGGCCAACCGCATCGGCAGCTTTTTGGGGGCAGCCGTGCAGCGCGCCACAGTCGAGTTTGACTTCAGCATAGAAGAAGTGGACGCCCTTACCGGGCCGCTGATCGGCATTCCCAAGAGCGCTACCTTCCGCCTACTCGATATCGTTGGTCTGGACATATGGCACCACGTATCGCGGAATTTGTATGAAGCAGTCCCCGATGACCCCTGGCGTGAGTGGTTCGTAGCGCCAACGTTCATGACCAAGATGGTGGAGAACGGCTGGCTTGGCGAAAAGCGAGGCCAGGGTTTCTACAAGCGTGTCGGCCCCGGCAAAGAGGTCCATGTGCTCGACTGGAAGACGTTCGAGTATCAGCCGGCCAGGAAACCAAAGTTTGAAAGCGTCGAAGCCACCAAGCCGATCACCAGCTTCGGCGAACGACTGCGCGCGCTGATCTCCGGCGACGATCGGGTAGGCCGCTTCCTCTGGAGCGTGCTGTGTTCGTACTTTGAATACTCGGCAGCCATGGTGGGAGTGGTCTCCGATCGTATTGTGGAGATCGATCGCGCCATGCGTTGGGGCTACGGCCATCGCCTCGGTCCGTTCGAGTTGTGGGACGCGTTGGGCTTCGAGGATTTCACACGTCGCATGCAGGCCGAGCAGCGCCCTCTGCCCGAATCCGTATCTCACATGTTGTCGGAAGGAGCGCGCTGCTTTTATCGGCCGGCCGATACACACGGCTTCCCGCACACGGAATACTTCGACGTTCCCCACGGCATCTATGCGCCACTTGAGGACCGGCCGAGCGTCATTGTGCTCAGCGACGTTAAGCGGGCCCGTGGCAAAGTCGCGGGAAACTCCGGCGCTTCCCTGGTTGATTTGGGCGATGGCGTCTTGTGCCTGGAGTTTCATAGCAAGATGAACGCCATTGGCGAAGACGCGTTGCAGATGCTCGACCAGGGCGTTTCGCTGTTGGACTCGAAGTTTGAAGCGATGGTGATTGCCAATCAAGGCGAAAACTTCAGTGTCGGCGCCAACCTGGTGCTCTTGCTGATGGCGGCGCAGGAAGAAGACTTCGATGGCATCGCAACCATGATTCATCACTTCCAGCAATGCATGTTGCGAATCAAGTACGCACCGCGCCCGGTGGTGGCGGCGGCCTTTTCGCGAGCGTTGGGCGGTGGCTGTGAGGTGGTGCTCCAGAGTCACCGGGTGCAGGCCTCGGCCGAGCTTTACATGGGATTGGTGGAGGTGGGTGTCGGACTGATCCCCGCGGCCGGCGGCTGCAAAGAGATGGTGCTGCGATCTGACGACCCCATGAAGGCATTTGAGCTGATCGGACAGGCCAAGGTGTCCGCGAGCGCGCCGGACGCTCGTCAGCTTGGCTATCTCCGGGACCAGGATGCGATCTCCATGAACCCGGAGTTCCTGATCGACGATGCCAAGCGATTCGCCCTCGCCTTGTCGTCTGAATACCGCCAGGGAGCGCCGCGTACTGACGTTGTCGTGGGTGGCGAGCCGGCCTATGCCAAGATGCGGTTGGCTGCCTGGTCGATGCGCGAGAGCGGCATGATCAGCGAGCACGATCTCGCTATCGGTGAAAAGCTGGCTTATGTCCTCAGCGGCGGTCGTGTCGCCGCGGGCAGCGTCGTCACGGAGCAGTATCTGCTGGATCTCGAGCGCGAAATGTTCCTGAGTCTCTGCGGCATGAACAAGTCGCAGGACCGGATCCAGCACATGTTGAAGAGCGGCAAGCCGCTCAGAAACTAGACTCCGGAGAGAATGAATCATGGAACAGGCAGTCATCGTTGATTGCGTGCGGACCGCAGTCGGCAAAGCCCCTCGAGGGTCGTTGAGGAATGTGCGGCCCGACGACCTGGCGGCGGTTACCATCCGCGCACTCATGACCAAACATCCCGGGATCGCTCCCGAGGACATCGACGACGTCATCCTCGGCTGTGCGATGCCGGAGGCCGAAGCAGGCCTGAACATGGCCCGGATTGCCGGCCTGCGCGCCGGTTTGCCGGATAGCGTTCCGGGCATGACCATCAACCGTTTCTGCTCGTCGGGATTGCAGGCCATCGCGCTGGCCGCGGAACGCATTCAGGGCGGCTCCGCGCAGGCCATCCTCGCCGGCGGCAGTGAATCCATGAGCATGCTGCCTCGCGCCGGCAACAACTTTTCGCCGAACCCTCATCTGGTGGATTATTCTCCCGAGATCTACATGGGTATGGGGCAAACCGCCGAGCGCCTTTACCGCGGCTTCGCCATATCCCGCCAGGATCAAGATGCGTTTTCGTATCGCAGCCATCAAAACGCTCTTGCCGCTCAAGCGGCGGGCCGCTTTGACGATGAGATTGTGCCGGTCGATGTGACGCAGATGCAGTTTGAAAACGGCACCGCCGTCACTCGCGCCTTCGAGTTTCGCAAGGATGAAGGCCCGCGCGCTGAGACTTCGGTCGAGGCCCTCGCCAAGCTCAAGCCGGTATTCCATGCCAAGGGCTCGGTGACCGCCGGCAATTCGTCGCAAACCAGCGACGGCGCAGCCATGGCGATCGTCACGTCTCCACAGCATGCTGCCAAGTGGGGATTGCGGCCCATCGCGCGGTTCATCAGCTTTGCGGTAGCCGGTGTTCCACCCGATGTGATGGGTATCGGCCCGGTCGTTGCCATTCCAAAAGCTCTCGCGCTGGCGGGCCTTTCCCTCAAAGACATCGGGCTCATTGAACTGAACGAAGCGTTTGCCGTGCAGGCGCTGGCGGTGATCCGCAAGGCCGGACTCGATGAAAGCGTAGTCAACGTGAACGGCGGCGCTATCGCGCTTGGCCATCCGCTGGGATGCACTGGCGCCAAACTCACCGCGACTCTGTTGCGCGAAATGCGCCGTCGCTCCGTACAGTTCGGCCTGGTGACCATGTGCGTTGGCGGTGGCCAGGGCGCCGCCGGAATATTCGAACTCTTATAGAAAAACTGTTGTAGTGTTGACTAGCGGGCTTTCCGAGCCGTGACCGTCAGGGAGCGGTGTTCGGGTTCAGGAGGATTCTATGGCGGCCATTACGGCTCCCGCCGGGAGCACTTTGCGCGGTGGTGAGTTCCTTCTCCGCGCTAGCGGCGCCGGCGACGTATTCACGCCGGAAGACTTTACCGAAGAACATCGGGCCATCGCCCGTACGACCGAAGAGTTCTGGCAGTCTGAGGTCGCTCCCAAGTTGGAAGCGATTCAGCACCAGGAAGCTGGTGTGGCAGTCGCGTTACTCCGCAAATCAGCCGAACTCGGCCTCACCAGCGTAGTCATCCCGGAAGAGTACGGCGGCATGGGTATGGACTTCACGTCCATGATGATTGTGGCTGAAGGGGTCGCCAGGGATGGTTCATACTCCGCCTGGCACGGGGCACATACCGGCATCGGCACCTTGCCGATACTCTTCTTTGGCACTCCGGAGCAGAAACAACGATACCTGCCCAAGCTCGCCACGTGCGAGATGGTCGCCGCCTACTGCCTGAGCGAAGCACACGCCGGCTCCGATGCTCTCGCGGCCCGTACCACGGCCCAACTCACTCCCGATGGGAAAAACTACGTGCTCAATGGTCAGAAGATGTGGATCACCAACGGCGGCGCCGCCGATCTCTACACCGTCTTCGCCAAAGTGGACGGCAAGCTGACTGCATTTCTGGTTGAGCGCAGCTTCGCGGGCGTCAGACAGGGCGCTGAAGAAAAGAAGATGGGGATAAAGGGCAGTTCAACCTGCGCCATTTACCTCGACAACGTGCAGGTGCCAGTTGAAAACCTGCTGGGCGAAGTGGGACGCGGCCACGTCATCGCTTTCAATATTCTGAACCTGGGCCGCCTGAAACTCGGCCCGTTTGCAGTGGGCGGCGCGAAGAACGTGCTCGCCAATTCGCTCGTGTACGCTCAGGAACGAGTGGCGTTCGGCAAACCCATCAGCCAGTTTGGAATGATCCAGGAGAAGCTCGCGCAGATGGCCACTTATCTTTTCGCTGCTGAATCGATGAGCTATCGCGTGGAGGGTATGGTCAGCCAAACCGCTTGCCAACTCAACTGGCACGAACCCGACGCTGGCGCTCGTATGTTGAAAGCCGCGGAAGAGTATGCTATCGAATGCTCGTTCGTAAAAGTGTTTGCCTCGGAGATGCTCGATTTCGTTGTGGATGAAGGCGTGCAAATCCATGGCGGCTACGGCTACCACCAGGATTATGCTGTTGAGCGGGCCTATCGCGATTCTCGTATCAACCGCATCTTCGAAGGCACCAACGAGATCAATCGCCTGCTGGCTACCGGCATGCTCTTAAAGCGCGCACAAAAGAAGCAACTGCCGTTGGTGGAGGCTGTCCTTAAGCTGCAGGCTCAATTGCTGGAGCCGCTTTCGGCCGCCGGGGCCACACAAACTTGGCCGGAACAGTCGCAGGTCGAACAGGCGAAGAAGATTGCGCTGCTGCTCCTCGGTCTGGCCTATCAGCAGTTCGGAGCTGCCATTGAGGAACAGCAGGAAGTGCTCGCCGGTATTAGCGACGTAATGATGAACGCCTTCGCCCTGGAATCTGTCGTGTTGCGCGCCGCGAAAATGGCTAGCCGTGGCGCCGGCCGCAACGCATCCGCTTACGTGACGTTATTCGCTCACGATGCAATGAATACCATCGAGCGCTCCGCCACCGACGTCATCACCTTTTGTTCGGAGGGCGACACACGGCGCACAAATCTTGCCGTCCTGCGCAAGCTGGCCCGCCGCGACGTACCCAATGTGATCGAACTTCGCCGCGAGGTGGCCAAGCGCCTGCTTGAGGCAAAGCGCTATATCGTTTAAGGTCCGGCTGGCTAGAATGAACGAGTGCCCGCCGCCACTCACGTAGAACAACACTTCACCTCTTCTGAAGTCATTCGCGACATCGTCATCGGCATGTCAGACGGACTTACGGTGCCCTTTGCCCTCGCCGCTGGGCTTTCCGGCGCGGTCGACGTTACCCGCGTTATTGTCATCGCTGGCCTGGCCGAGATTGCGGCTGGCTCAATAGCCATGGGCCTCGGAGGATACCTCGCTGCGACCAGTGACGCGGAACACTATGCCAGCGAACGCCGCCGCGAAGAAGAAGAGATCATCGACAAACCCGCCGCGGAGATCAAGGAAGTAACCGACATCCTCCAGGGCTACGGCCTCACCCGCGACCAGTGCTCCTCGATCATCGACGCCTTCAAGAAAGATCACCGCGCCTGGGTCGAGTGGATGATGCGCTTCGAACTCGGCCTCGAGGAACCCGACCCGAAGCGCGCGCTCAATAGCGCCATTACCATCGCGCTCTCCTACATCGTCGGCGGTTTCATACCACTGATGCCCTACATCCTAATGCACGATCCGAAACAGGCTTTGCTGGTGTCAGTCGCCGCGACGCTGGTCGCGCTGTTTGTATTTGGCTATTTCAAAGGCACGTTCACCGGCACCCGGCCGCTCCGCAGCGCCTTCCGCACAACTCTCATCGGCGGCCTGGCCGCAGCGGCAGCCTACGGCATCGCCCGCGCGATCTCGTAGGGTCGCGATAAAACAAAGGGCCGCTCTTTGACGGTCGCGGCTGTTGCGGTGGTGGACAGCGGGATGTCCGCTTGCTGACGCGCGCGGTTCAGTGCCCAGCAACCGCTCCGTAACCGTCGCGGCTCAGTAAGCTTTGCGAAGGAGTGGGGAGCTGTCGTTTTGCAGTCGGTCTATTGCGTACGCTCCTCAGCTGAGCGGCGGAGAGCTACGGTCGCGGCAGTGAGTACCCTCGACCCGCGCCTTCACCACGCCAATTCTTTTCCTGCGTGCGTGAACGTACCGCTAGGCCCGTCCGGCGGCAACGTCGCCAGCATAACCGCTGTCTTCGCACCCTCTTCGACGCCCAAAGGAGCTTCCTGGCCACCCATATCCGTCTTGACCCAGCCCGGATGCGCCGCGTTCACCTTTACCTTGGTGTCTTTCAGCCCTTGAGCCATGGCCACCGACAGCATGTTCAAGGCTGCTTTGGACGACGAGTATGCGGGCACAAGCCACTTCCCTGCGCCTCCCGAACTGACCGTTTCGAGCGAACCAAGGATGCTCGACTGGTTAACCACCCGTCCTGCCGGACTCTTCTGCAGCAGCGGCAGCAGCGCCTTCGTAATCGCGTACGGTGCGAACACGTTCACTTCGTAGGTGCGCTTCAGCACGTCGACGCTATCGCCTTCGGCGTCCAGATTCACTCCGGCATTGTTCACCAGAATGTCCAAGCGCCCGAAGGTCTTCTCGAAGTACCCGGGCAAAGCCGCAATGTCGGCCGCGTTTGTAACTTCCAGTGTCAGCGGATGCGCGTCGATCCCCTCCGTTTTCAGGGTTTCCGCCGCCTTCTTCGCCTTGTCTCCGCGTGCGCCCAGCACCACCGTGATGCCCTGCTTACCCAGTTGGCGCGCGATTTCCAGTCCTAAACCCTTGTTTGCGCCGGTAACCAGCGCCACGTTCTTTTTGCTCATGGCGGGTTTGATGCTGATCAGCAAATTCCAGATTCAAATCACGGCGTTTTAACATTCATAGATGCCTTCCCAACTAGCCCAAATCAACATCGCTCGCCTGGTGGCTCCGCTGGACGATCCCCGCATCACGGACTTCGTCGCTCAGTTGGATTCTGTCAACGCCCTCGCAGAGCAGACGCCCGGGTTCATCTGGCGATTGAAGTCTGATTCCGGGAATGCCACCGACGTGCCCTATTCCGACGATCCCTTCGCCATCGTGAATATGTCCGTCTGGGAGTCGGTGGAGGCACTACGTGATTTCACGTATATGTCCCGTCACATCGAGGTCTTCAGAGACCGCGCGAAGTGGTTTGAAAAGCCGGACAAGCCTCATTACTGTCTGTGGTGGATTCCGGCAGGCCACATTCCTACCGTGGCCGAGGGACGCCTTCGGTTGGAGAGTTACCAGAAGCGGGGCGCAACACCATATTCATTCTGGTTTTCTCAGCGCTTCCCTGCACCGGCCGAAGAGGTTGTTTTGGCGTAGGTCATCGTCTGCGCCGAGCACCAACGGCAGGCTGACCCTACCCTCCCTGATATGCTGGCAGCGAATTAAGGGGGAGTACCCGTATGGCCCGTAAGCATCAACTTTTACTGCTGTGGCTGAGCGCTGCTGCGCTCGCCGCATTTCTTGTCATCTCACCACTGCTCGCCCAGCGGCCTCGGCAGCAGCCGGAGCCTGTGAAAGGCCCTTGGATGGACAAGAGCCTGTCACCCGACCAGCGCGCTGACCTGGTAATCGCCCAAATGACGTTGGACGAAAAGATCTCGTTGCTGCACGGGCTGGGCTGGTTTGAGAGCGCCGCGCATTCCAACGGCGGCGCGGGCGTGATTGCCGGCATCCCGCGGCTGGGCCTCCCTGATTTGCAACTGGCCGATTCCGCCGTCGGTGTCAGAGATGCCGCGAAGATGGGCCGTTACTCCACGCTGCTGCCTTCGGCTGTCGGCGGCGCAGCAACCTGGGACCTGAAATTGGCCTATGAATATGGTGCGCTTATTGGGCGTGAACTACGAGACCAGCGCTACAACGTCACCCTCGGCGGCGGCGTCAATATCACGCGCGAACCACGCAACGGGCGCAACTTCGAGTACCAGGGCGAGGATCCCATCCTGGCCGGCAAGATGGTGGCGCAGCTCATTAAGGGCGTTCAAGATCAGAAGGTCATTAGTGACGTAAAGCATTACGCGTTCAACGACCAGGAGACCGGCCGTGACATAGGCAACGTGATCGTCAGCAGGCGTGTGGGCCGCGAGACCGATCTGCTGGCGTTTGAGATCGCCGTGCTCGAAGCAAAACCCGGCATGGTGATGTGTTCCTACAACAAGCTCAACGGCGACTGGGCTTGCGAAAACAGCTATCTGCTGAACGATTTGCTGAAGAAGACCTGGGGATTTCAGGGCTTCGTTGTCTCCGATTGGGGTGGCACGCACAGCACAACTAAAGCCGTGATGGCCGGGCTCGACAACGAACAGCCCGAAAGCAGGTATCTGGGTGACGCTCTGAAGCAGGCTGTCGACAAAGGAGAAGTTCCACTCTCTCGCGTCGACGACATGGTGCACCGCATTGTGCGAACCGAGTTTGCGTCGGGCGTGTTCGACGATCCACCCAAGGGGCGCGTGGTTGATCCTTTCCGCGGCGCCGACACCGCGCAGGCCATCTCCGAACAGGGTTCCGTTCTATTGAAGAACGCCGGTAATCAGCTTCCTCTCTCCGCGACAATCAAGTCGATCGCAGTTATCGGCGCGCATGCTGACACCGGCGTTTTGTCCGGTGGCGGCTCGGCGCAAGTCGATCCCCCAGGAGGTTCTCAAGCTGCGTTCGGTGGCCCGCCGGTATGGATACCGTCGTCGCCGTTGAAAGCTCTTCGGGCGAAAGCGCCCCACGCCAAGATCGATTTCAACGATGGTAGCGACACCGCGGCCGCAACCGCCCTGGCTAAATCTGCCCAAGTCGCCATTGTGTTCGTTAACCAGCCCACCAGCGAGGGGCACGACCTGCCCACGCTGACGTTGCCCAACAATCAGGACGCATTGGTCAATGCCGTAGCTGCGGCGAACCCGCACACCATCGTCGTCCTCGAGACCGGCGGACCCGCAACCATGCCGTGGATCGACCAGGTCAGCGCGGCGATTGAGGTCTGGTATCCCGGCATTCGTGGCGCCGAAGCGCTCGCCAACATCCTGTTCGGCGACGTGAACCCATCCGGCAAGTTACCGGTATCCTTTGCCAAGTCCGACGCGGAACTGCCTCATCCGCAGATCGCCGGTAGCAATCTGAAGGGACCGGCCAACGCTCCCTGGAAGCTGCCTCCCTTCGACATCGATTACACCGAAGGCCTCAAAGTCGGCTACAAGTGGTTCGACGCGGAAGACAAGGTGCCTCTCTTCCCGTTTGGTCATGGCCTCTCGTATACGACCTTTGCGTATTCCGGCCTCAAAGCGGATCTCGACAAAGTCTCCTTCACCGTCCGCAACACCGGGAAACGTGCCGGAGCGGAGATCGCTCAGGTTTATGTCGGACTCCCCGCCGCTGCCAAGGAGCCTCCGAAACGTCTTGTCGCCTGGGAGAAGGTGGAACTCGCGCCGGGCGAATCGAAGACCGTAACGCTCGCCATCGAACCGAAATTTCTCTCCATTTTTGACGAGGACAAGAATGACTGGAGCTTATTGCCGGGCGAGTACAAGTTCCTCGCAGGCGGCTCGTCCCGCAGCACGCCGCTGACGGCGACCGTAAATCGCTAGCACCACGTTTAGGCGGCTGGGTCGGAGTTGATCATCCACGGGATGCCGAATCGATCCACCAGCATGCCGAAACCTGGAGACCAGAACGTCTTCTGAAAGGGCAGATTGACCGTCGCGCCTTCCGCCAGGGCGTTAAACACACGTTCCGCTTCTTCCGGTCCCTTGATGCTGAGCGATACCGAGAAGCCCTTGGGCTGCTCATAACGCCCTGGCGGGTTGTCGGAGCCCATCAATTCGTGGCCACACACAATCACGCGAGCGTGCATCAGCTTCTTGCCCCATTCAGGCGGCACATCGTTCGCCATGGGTGAAGCCTCGTAGGTGAATGTCGCTCCAACTTCCCCGCCGAGGCATTCCGCGTAGAACTGAAAAGCCTCCGCACAGTTACCATTGAAAGCCAGATAAGGACTAAGTCTCATACTGTTAATACCTTTATTGACGAAATCCTGCATGCGGTCACTGAGCCCGAATTCCGAAGGCCGGATACATTTCGGCGGGCCGGTAGACGTCCCCATTCTTTATCACAGTATCGATGCGCCGAATATCACCTGATGTTCTTCGTCGGATCGCCATTGACGAGAATCATATCGGCGTACTTGCCGGGCGCGACCGACCCCAATTCCTTCTCCATGCTCACTACATTGGCGGCTTCGAAGGTCGCGATCCGAAGAACCTCCGGCGCGTGAATTCCCGCTGTCCCACCGGGAAGCACGTCAAGCTTGCCACTGTTCTTCGAGTGCAGTAACGCTCGCGAGAGAATCGCACTCGATTCGGCCCCGCCATTGAGGGCGATGTATAACTTGCCTGCGGCGTTGGCCTGTTTCTCTTTTTCGGATTGATTCGTCCATGTCGCAGTACCGGAAACCAGTGAGAAGCTCTCCTTGACTGGTTTCTTCATGTAGTCCACGCCCTTGGACTCTTTCGACGCGATCAGCCCCTGCGCGTCAAGGCGGTATACGGTGTAGATCTTTGGGCCTCTTCCACGATCGTTGAATTGGAAGAACTCATGGATGGTCCCGTCCGAAGTTCTCCACACGGCATCCTGCCCGGCGGGCGTTTTGTCACTCAGCACCATGCTGACGGCAGCATCCTTGGGCACATCGGGCGGCAGTTCTGGTGTCGACGACTGGCCCAGCAGTGCGAAACCGCTGGCGAGAGTAATTGAAAGGAATCTCACGATTCGGAACATACCGAAGATCTCTAAGGGCCACAGTGGTACGGCTTCAGACAGCGCTGAGAAGGCCGGTATCCGCTAGCTCACGCGCGCGGTTGCTCTGAAAATACTTGCTTGGGAGGCCTTAGAAACCCCCCGGTTGGCGAGCTTTGTCGCGTTTGGGGACGCACCTTGCTCCGAAGCGGAGAGCACAGCGCGCACGGCGAGCTGGCGCTCCGCCGGCGTTTTGAGACGCTGGAAGTGGGCATGAAATCAGGCCGGGGTGTCCCCGAATGAGCTGAGGAGCGCGCCGTTCGGATGAACATGCCGCAACCTCTTTCATCATTGAGGGTGTGCACTCCGGCGCTCATGCTGAGATCTGTGCTGATCTATAAGCCTGTGAAAGCCTTCTTCAACAGACTTCAACGCGAAGGCACTCCCGCCTTACTTCCCCACGACCAGAATCGAGAACGAATCCGGCACCATCTGGCCACGGCTAGGACGTCCTCCGGCAGGCGGCGGCGTGGGGGGAGGCGTGAAATCGGCTGCGATGAGGTAGATCTGGCCCGTTTTGCTGTCAAACGTCAAGGTCTTGGCGCTGGGCTTTGTTTCAAGCGACTGTTCCACCGCAAAGCTGGTCGGGCTGTCTTCTTTAATCACGGTCAGCGTTCCGTCGCCCTGTGAACTGAAAGCCTCCATGGTCTTGGGATTGAATACGGCACCATCCACACCCTTACCGATCGGCAGTGTAGTGAGGATCTTGCCGTCCTTGGCATCCAGAATCACCATCACTTGGGGGTTACGGCAGGCGGCAAACAGGATCTGGTTCTTCACATCCATCGCCAGGCCAGCGCAGGTGCCGCCCTTGCCCGCAAGATCGTAATGCGCGGTCACCGTCATCGTTTTGGCATCCACAACCGCGATGTTGTCCTTGTCTTCGATGTCGACGTACAGATGGCCTTTACCGTCGGAGGTGGCTTGTTCGGGTGCCCCACCGAGGTCGATGGTGCCCACCACGGACCCATCCTTCGCATCAATTACCGTCGCATTCGGCGCACCGTGGCTGAAGACGTACACGCGGCTATTAAACGGATCGAACAGAATGCCATCCGGGCCACCCTGGACATCAATCTTCTTGAGGGTTTTCAGGTCCTTGGTATCCCACATCACCACCGGTTTGCTGGTGGCAAAGCCGTGATGCACCTTTGGATCCACAGCAACGCCACGCGCGTTGGCATCGGCGATCTCGCCAACCGACTCCAGCGTTTCCAGGTTGAACACGGTCACGCGGCCCGGGGAACCCGTGCGCGGAACATACAACCGACGGCCCTCGACGTCCGCATAAACGTAGTCGAACCCGCCCGCGCCTCCAACCTTGACTGTCTTCAGAACCTTATAGGGCCCGGCCGCGGGCGCCTCAGCGAAGCCGAGGATCGTTGATACTGCAATCCCTGCTACAAGAACCACGCCAAATCGTCGCATGCGTTACTCCTCCCTAAGAGTATAGGCGCGACCACGAGGCGTGCATCTGGTGCCCCCTGTGTGCCGTGTTGTCCTCCGCTCATTCTTCGCGTGCAGTCCTCTTACTTCGCCCGCTTCGTGCCAGTAACTAAGCTCTTAAGTCGCGTCGTTTCTGTTTTACGCCGCGCTCTCTGAAGACTTCTGGTCGAGGTGGGCCGAGAGCACGCCCCCAGCGGATCGCTGCGATCACTCCCCAACGCGAGGAGCGACTTCGCGACAGCGGGCCCTCCCTCGAAGGAACAAGTCCATTCTCATCTGTCCACCCACGGCCGCGAGTTCGCGCGTGTGCAGGGTCCCGCGCATGTCTCAGCCCGTCAGTGCTCTCTCTAGATTGCCGGGTCGGCGATAATGGGCGTTCCACCAGGAGTGCCTGTTACGAATGTCCAATACTCATCAGAAACTGCGCCTCACAGCCGTCGCGCTGATCTTAGCTGTCGCTTCCGTCCACGTCTCGGCGCAGACCAAACCCGCCCCTCCGAGCGCAACTGGGCCCGTCTTCCACTACGACCCGCGGACCGAGGGTTGGATCACCCCTACCGGCTACGACATGCCGGCCGTTGTCCAGCGCTATTCAACCGATCTGGACACGCTCGAGCACTACTACCAACGCCATGGCTCGTCCGAGCGACTTGCGGCGGAAGATCAGTTTGCCGACACCTGGTTCGCCGTCCTGGACCCGATTCCTTTCGAGTCGCTATCCGTGGACGGGCGTGTCGATTACTTGTTGCTCCGCGCCAGCCTGCAACACGGGCGGCAGGAGCGCGTGAATCTCCGCAAGCGCGAAGCCGAGATGGCTCCCCTTGTCCCCTTCGCCCCCGCGATCCGATCCCTGGATGACGACCTTCGTCGCTTGGTGTTCATCGATGGACAATCGGCTGCGTCACAAATCGCCGCCATCACCAAGCAAATAGAAAAACTCACTGCGGACATCAACGCCGGCACGTTGAAGGCGTCCGTTCCGGCGGCGAGGCGCGCCGGGCGCACGACCCTAGCCCTTCGAAAAACCCTCAAAGGCTGGTTCGATTTCTATAATGGCTACGACCCGGTCTTCACGTGGTGGGCCGGTGAACCCTGGAAACGCGCCGATGCCGCCTTAGAAGCGTACGCGGCTTTGGTCAACGAGAAACTCGCGGGCATCAAGGCCTCTGATAAGGACACCATCGTCGGCGACCCAGTCGGCCGCGACGCGCTCGTAGCCGCGCTATCCGCGGAAATGATTCCCTACACCCCGGAAGAACTCATCGCCATCGCCCGCAAGGAATTGGCATGGTGCCAGGCGGAGATGGTCGCCAATTCTCGCGAGTTGGGCTATGGCGACGACTGGAAGAAGGCCTTGGAGCACGTCAAGAATGACTACATGAAGCCAGGCCAGCAGCCTGCGTTAGTGCGCGACCTTTCGAATGAAGCCGTCTCCTTCGTTACGCAGCGCAACCTTGTCACGGTTCCCGAGGCGGCCCAGCACTCCTGGCTCATGATCATGATGTCGCCCGAGCGCCAGCGCATCAATCCGTTCTTCACCGGCGGAGATGTCATGAGCGTTTCCTACCCCACGGCCGAAATGACCGAAGAGCAAAAGCTGATGAGCATGCGCGGCAATAATATACACTTCGCCCGCGCCACGGTGTTTCATGAGCTCATCCCGGGCCATTATTTGCAGCAGTATATGGGTGACCGCTACCGGCGCTGGCGCGGCGTTTTCGATACGCCCTTCTGGGTCGAAGGCTGGGCCTTCTATTGGGAGATGGCGCTATGGGATCTCGACTTTCCACGCTCTCCCGAGGACCGCATCGGCATGCTCTTCTGGCGCATGCACCGCGCGGCCCGCGTGATCTTCTCGCTTAGTTTCCATCTCGGCCAGATGACCGCGCCGCAGGCCGTCGATTTCCTGGTGAACGATATCGGCCACGAGCGCGATAACGCGATGGCGGAAGTCCGCCGGTCCTTTGAAGACGAGTCCTACGGACCTCTTTATCAATGCGCTTATGAGATTGGCGCGTTGCTGTTCCGCGCCCTGCACGCGCAACTGGTGGGATCCGGCAAAATGACCGACCGCCAGTTTCACGACGGCGTCCTAAAACTGAACTCGATTCCGGTTGAGATGATCCGTGCCTCGCTGCTGAACCAAAAGCCCACCAAAGACTTCCAACCGGGCTGGAAGTTCTACGACGAAGTTCCGGTTGGCAAACACCTGACAGGAAAGCAGGCAGCAGCCACTCGCTAGGGCCAAGGCAGTTTGAAGGTGGCCACGGTGGTCATGGTGAAGGGCAAGCTGGCTTCGGGCTTCCACCGAGGCCAGGGTGATCAGCATCACCGCTTTCGCGAATTTCATCGTCATTTCTCCTGGCTTCTCAAGCGCCCAACCTACTTGAGAGGATAGAGTTTGATATTACGAAAGAAGACCTCGGCGCCTTCAGATTGGACGAGAATCTTTCCGCTGGCGGGAAACGCGTCCGTGCCTTCATTCATGAGCTTGCCGTTTACCCACTGTTTCACGTGGCCGTCCTGGTTGACTAGCTCCACCACGTTCCACTGCCCATGCGGTTTTTCCACCTCGCCGGCTGGATCGCGGTATCCAACCACGTCCTTCCACGGGCCCTTACCAAAGCGGTCGATCTTCAGTGCCCTACCATCCGGCCCAGTCACGCGCTTTCCGTCTTTGCCGGTCAAAGCCGCACCGTCGGTCATCCAGAAATCTCGCGTAGCGCCCTCATTAATCTGAAACTCAATCGATCTCGGCCAGACTTTTTGCTCGCCCTGAATGTTGTAAAGAATCCCGCTGTCCCGCGCCTGCTCTTGCCGTGGTGCAAAGGTTCCTTCGCCCCATTTGAACTCTGCCCGCAAATAGTAGTTCCGGTAGTCCCGCTTCGTGATGATGTAGCCGAATTCCTGGCCTGAGATATGAATCACTCGGTGCTCCACCTGAAAGACATGTTTCGGATCGGAGTTCAGCCCGGTGCTCTTCAGAAACGTGTCGAAGTTACTTAGGTCCACGCCGTTGAACAGAACCACTGCCCGACCGTGCGCCGGAGCTACGGCGGCGATGGTTGCCTTAGGCGATAGCATCTACCACGGCCAAGTAGGCGGAGTCTCCGTGCGCAGGTTGTCATGGCGCGAACGCGACAGGCTCTCCCTTGGGTCCTGGCCTTACCTCTGGCAAGTGGCTGTGGAGCGATGGCAGTTACGCCGGAATTCAAAAAACCATCAAAGAAGGAGTGCCCAATCCTAAGGACTATCGCAGCCCGATGCCGGCCATGGGTGGAGCGGAACTTACTTCCGAGCAGCTGGCAGCGGTTGCCGCATACGTCTGGCGCTGAACCATTAGACTAGATTCGTACTGCGAGCGCAGTTTCACGACGAATCCGTTTTTTGCCTGTCGAGTAGTATCGCGTTTAGGTACCGGTCATCAGCGAGGCCGGCATTAACTGGCGTATCGTGGGAGCGTGGATTCTGCGGCGCCACAATCCGCGGGCATCAATGATCCGGTAGTCGTCTCAGCTGGAAGCGATGACCGGGTGCCGGATGTTTGCGCGGTTCAGGAACCCGAGTCGTACTTCACGCAAATATCCGGCCTCGCAATCATCGATTTCTGGCGAGAGGCAGGTGCCGATTCCCTTGATCTCACGACGGCTGAACTGGCGGGCATACTTCTGGCGATTGGCCACAAGTACCACTTTGGGCTGCCTCCGGAAGTTCAAACCACTCGCGCACATGTCTGCGCCTTCTGGCGCTCACTTCAACTGCGGGAACTGGCTCTCGCTCACGCCTGTGCTTTGGGACGCGATGCGGCGTGGCAGCTGTTTCTAGCGCGCTATCGGGAGCCGCTGGCGCGAGCAGCAATTGGGATGACAGGATCGGCATCGCTCGGGCAGGAACTCGCCGATTCGCTTTATTCGGAAGTGTTCGGCCTCACCGGCCGCGATGGACAACGCCGGTCGCCGCTGGCCTCTTATGCCGGACGCGGCTCATTGATGGGCTTCTTGCGCGCGACACTCGCCCAAAGGCATGTGGACCACCATCGCCGCACGCACCGAGAGACTCCGCTCGAAGGGAGAGACTTCGCCGCCGCAACCCCGGCCTCTGTCCCCGCTGAAGGGATTCTTTCGGGCCTCGGCAAATCGGTGACGGCAACCCTCGAATCCCTGGAAGCCGAGGAACGGTTCCTGCTTTCCTCCTGGTACCTTGATCAACGAACGCTCAATGAGATCGCCCACGTTTTGCGCGTGCACGAGTCGACAGTGAGCCGTAAACTCACGCGCCTCACTTCGCGTCTCCACAAACAACTTCTCAAGAACCTGCAGGCTTCCGGCATGAGCCGGCATGCCGCCGAGGAGGCTCTCGGCACCGATCCACGCGACCTTAACATTAATCTTCGAAGCTTGCTGCAATACACGCTCCCAGCCGCGTTCCTTCAACAGGGAGAACTCCCAGACCGGGAAAAAAAATGACCGAACACCTCCATCCCGGACCCCACCTTGACCCGGAGTTGCTCAACGCCTTCGTGGAAGGTGTCTTGCCGGAGCACGAACGACTGCAGTGCCTTTCGCACTTTGCGGCGTGTTCCCGGTGCCGGGAAATTGTGTTCCTCGCCCAGGAACCTGTACCTGCGCCTGCGCCGGTTCCGTCGGATGCCAAGCCGTGGTGGCGCGGCTGGTTTTGGCCGATTCCGGTTCTCGGTAGCGCGCTGGCTGCCTGCGCACTGTTGTACATAGCATTGTCGCTATACCGCCCGGAGATACCCGTCGGATCTCCCGCCACTGTCGTCGCCGCTCTTAAGGATAGGCAGGCCGACACGACGCCTGCTGCCACAACTGTTTATGAGCCTGCACAGGAGGCGTCTTCCACCAGCGTGAAGGCCAAAATCATAGCTCCTCCGGCGCCACGTGCCGCCCAATCGGCTGCGGCCGTGCCGCTCGGCGCACTTGGGAACAATTCTGCCGTCCCGTCCTCGACAAACGGGCCGCCAAGCACGTTTGCACAGGTCGGGGTCGAGCCACCTCCGGCTCCCGCGCCGACCGCGTTGAAGCCCGCAGCCGATACAGCCCAAAACCAACCGGTCCCGCTGGCCCAAAGCACCGCGAGTGCCCGCGCACAGAGGCTGGTTCCGAAGGCCGAAGCTACTCTTGTAGCCACCTCAGCCGCCGCTGCTTCTGCGGGCGGAAGCTCGCTCAAGCTCAGCGTCGAGCACGATAGAAGCACGGTCAACGGCCTGTCCGAAGTCAAAGGAACGGTTATGGACGTGGCGGGTTCCGCCGTGGCGGGAGCGACAGTAACGATCCGCCAGCTCGCCGGTTCTGCCGGCGGTACGACCGTGACCGGCCGAGACGGGCAATTCGCGATGACTGCGCTTCCCGCGGGCCGGTATGAGTTGCAAATCGAATCCCCCGGGTTTCAGAAGGTCTTCACGCCACTGGAACTTCAGCCACAAGATCTCGCGACGGTGGCGTCATCGCTGTCGGTTGATTCGGTATCGGAAACTGTGGAGGTGAGGGCTTCGAGTCCCGCGCTTGAGTACGCGCCGCGCGCTGCCCAAGTCTCAGCCCGTGAGGCGCACCCGCTGCCCAGCAAACTGCCGATCGTTTCCTCGGCCGCCAGCGGGATGTGGGTGCTGGCGACCGACTCCGCGGGAGCACTCTTCTACAGCAAGAATGCGGGAAAGCAGTGGAAGATGGTAAAACCCCAATGGCAGGGGAAAGTGGCGCGCGTCGTGGTGTCATATGAACCGAAAGTTGCCCAGAACCCTAACAGCCAGGGCAAATCAGCGGCCGCACTGCCAGCTGCGTCTGCCGTCAGGCCGATGGTCTTTCAGCTGATCACGGACAACGGATCCGTCTGGTTCAGTCAGGACGGTGCTCACTGGTATCCGCAACTTCCTCGCCCTTGATTCCTCGACGAAAAAACTAAAATTCTCCGTGCAAGATCGGCGGGCCTTCCCGTTCTCAGCTTAGAGAAAGGGTGAGCTGTCCTGGGAAAGCGCTCCCTCACGGTCGCGCCTCAGAAGGCTCTCCACGAGGAGTCGAGAATGAAGTTCCATTCGTTGTTCACCAAGCCTGCTTACGGACCGGCCGTCATCCTATGCTCGACATTGATCGGCGGGTGCATTGCACTGCTGTTAATTGGCTCGCACGAAACGGAGGCATCGGGGGGGAAGACGCTGGTCGCGACCCATAAGCTGGGTTCGCTGAACGTAACCATCCCTTATGAGGACCGTCGGGCGGGCAGCGGCCAACTGGTGCTCGAAGTTCTGGACCCCGAAGACGGCGTGCTGGGCCGGAGCGAGCGAGCAGCGACCATCACAACTGGCCGAGGCCAGTGGCAGGAGACGCTTAGACTCGCAAAGCCTTTGCCTCTGGATGACCTCGTGTGGCACCGCCTCCACTATCGTTTTGTCTTCACCGACAAAGGCGCACCGGCCATCGAGGGGATTGAGCCGCTCTCAACGATGCTGCGCATACCGGTCATCCACGTTCTGGCGCAACAAACGTATGCGAGTGGCGCCCAAGCCGCAGTACGCATCATCGCAATGGATTCAGCGAATCAGCCGATTGGCGGAGCAGGGGCTGTGCGCGTCGAGTTCGGCGAGAAACACCAGCTTTTGTATACCGGATCGTTGAACAGTCGCGGAACCGCGGAAGCTCAATTCCGGTTTCCAGTGGGCGTTGCCGGCAACCAGTCGCTGCGCTATGTCGTCGACACGCCGCTTGGATCCACGGAGTTGACCCAACCGGTCCAGCTAGAGAACAAGACGTCCATCTTGCTTACCACGGAGAAACCTTTGTATCAGCCCAGCCAGACGATTCACGTTCGGGCGCTGGCGCTGGATCGCGTGACTCACGAGGCGGCAGCGAATCGGAAGCTGACTTTTGAGATCGAGGACTCGCGCGGAAACAAGGTCTTTAAGACCGTAACGCAGACCGATGCGTTCGGGGTTGCGTCCAGTGAGTTTCCTCTGGCCGACGAGGTCAACCTTGGCACCTACCATCTGCGCGCGCAGATGGATGAAGAGGGATCCGGAAACACATCGGAACTCGCACTGAATGTCGAGAAGTATGTGCTGCCGAAGTTCAAAGTCGCGGTGGAGTTCACCCTGCGAAATCAGCATGGCTATCGTCCTGGCGATCACGTGGCCGGTGTCGTCCGCGCAAACTACTTCTTTGGCAAAGCGGTGGAGGGTGAGGTGATGGTGAAGGCAACCGGACTGGATGTGACGCAGTTCGAAGCCGCTAGCGTTGAAGGGCACACCGATGCCGACGGCGCCTATCACTTTGACTTAAAGCTTCCCGCCTACTTCGTTGGAAAACCTCTCAACGGCAGTGCGGCCCGAGTGCTGCTGGAGGCCGTGGTTAAGGATTCCGCGGCGCACTCCGAGACGCGAGGCGAGCCGATCACCATCAGTGAGTCGCCGCTCATCGTGACGGCTGTTCCGGAAGGCGGGACGGTGGCGCCGGGACTCGAGAACCAAATCTTCGTTCTGACTTCGTATGCCGACGGTAAGCCGGCAATTACTCAGCTGCGGGTCCACGCGGACGGCAACAGCGACCAAACTGCTTCAACTGACGAGGGCGGGATCGCGTCGATTCACCTTAAGCCGGGGTTCGGGCCAATCACAATCGATGCGAAGGACAAAGAAGGCAATCGCGTTCAGAGCACGGTTGCACTTAACCTGCGCACGGGTGCGGACCAGATCCTGCTGCGCGGTGAGAAAGCAATCTATCGGGCTGGCGATCGGATGCGGTTCACAGTCCTATCGACACGCAACCGGGCCACGGCATACGTGGACGTCATTAAGGACAGTCAGACGATTCTGACGCGCGACGTCGACATCGTCAATGGGCAGGCGGAGTTCGAACTGCCCGCAACGCCAGCCCTCGCCGGGACGCTCGACGTCAACGCCTACCTGTTTGGCGCCAACGCAATTCCCGTAGCAGATCACCGCCTGGTATTTGTACAGCCGGCCGACGAGCTACGGATCGAAACGACGTCGGATGCACCGGTTTATAAACCCGGCACCGAGGCACGCGTTCGATTTCGAGTTACGAACACGCACGGACAAGGCGTACAGGCAGCGCTGGGTTTGCAAGTGGTGGATGAAGCCGTATTCGCGCTCGCGGAGAAGCAGCCTGGGTTCGCCAAGGTGTTCTTCTACCTCGAGCAAGACGTAATGAAGCCGCGCTATGAGATCCACTCGACCGGTATCAGCGATCTCATTACGGAAGCAAATCCGGCAACAGCATCGCGGCGGGATCGGGCTGCACAAGCGCTGTTCTCTGCCACCGAGTTGGTGAATCGGAACAGGTTTCAAGCAGAGGCTGGGCGCGGCGTGCTGCAGGCAAAGTTCGTAGAGTATAGCCAGCGATACCAGGTCAAGTTCCGGGAGCAGGCGCAGGAGGTCGCCGAACGGCTGACCCGTGATCGCAAAGAGCATCCTGGGACGAGCGACTTGATCGAGGTTATGGCGAAGGACGGAGCGACGCCGATTCGGGATGCCTGGGGCACCCCGCTGCGGGTTCAACATGCGAGGTGGCAGCCCGACTCGCAGTACTCAGTTCGCAGCGCCGGAGCAGATAAGACGTTCGATACCGGCGACGACATGGAAGCTTTCCTCCAGACGCGCAACACGCGCGTCGTCGTGCCTTCGGGGTCGGGACGGTTCGATGTGGAGATCGAACACGATCGGGGGCCGTTCAATGGCCGCGCGGAGATCGCTGGGACGGTTCGGGATGTAACGGGAGTGGCCCTAGTAGGTGCCGCTGTAACGGCGCACGAGATTTCTACGGGCGTGGTGCGCCGAACGAGGTCTGACGCCGCCGGAGAGTTCACTCTGGCATCACTCTCCCCGGGCAAATACCGCGTCGTGGCGGACTCACCCGGTTTCACGATCACTTCGGGACTTCTGAATCTGAAGCAGCGCGATCGTGCGGTGCTTTCGGCGACCCTGGAGGTGGGCTCCGTGTCCCAAACCGTCGAGGTCGTGGCGGCAGCGCCGGTGATGCTACTTGGAGCCAGGAATCAACGCAATGCCGGTTTCATGGCTGATGTTGTGGGTCGCTTTGCGGAACGCATGCCAATGCAGGCGCCGATTTCTCCGGCTGTGGCGGCCAAGTTTGTGCTAGCCGAAGCAGTCACGGTTGCGAACGAACCGGTGAGCAGAGCGCAGGAAGACGCCGGGCAAGAAGCGCGTGTGCGGTCGTATTTCCCGGAGTCGCTTTTCATCAATCCGGAGATCATAACCGATCAGCGGGGCGAGGCAAGCATTGTCATTCCGATGGCCGACTCAATCACAACATGGCGCATGGCCATGGTGGCTTCGACACAGAAAGGCGCACTAGGCGCCGGAACATCGAGCCTGAAAGTGTTCCAGGATTTCTTTGTAGATCTCGACCTCCCTGTGACGCTAACCCAGGGAGACCGCGTGTCCATTCCCGTAGCTGCCTACAACTACTCTGGAACGCACGGTCAGGTCAGCCTGGATCTGCGACCTGCGGATTGGTTCACTCTCGTCAATGACTCGTCAAACAAGACCGTTTCGCTGGAATCGGGCCGCGTAGGAGGTTCTCAGTTCACGATTGAAGCGAAGCGCATTGGCAAGTTCAAGCTGACTCTCGCCGCGAAAATGCCGGGCCGGGCCGACATCGTGATCCGTGACATCGAAGTGATTCCGAACGGTCGCGAGCAGACGGAAGTATTCAACGGCCGGCTCGAGTCGTCCGTGCAGCACGACGTGTTGTTCCCAGCCGATGCGATCCAAGACGCGAGTACCGTTTTCGTCCGCCTCTATCCCGGCCCGCTGAGCCAAGTTGTGGAAGGAATGGACGCGATTCTGCGCATGCCTTACGGTTGCTTCGAACAGACCTCGTCGAGTACCTATCCGAACGTATTGGCGCTGGACTACATGAAACGCTCGAAGAAGATCACGCCCGAGGTGCACGCCAAAGCCGAAGGGTTCATTACGAACGGCTATCAGCGGCTGTTGACGTTCGAAGTGCCGGGCGGCGGGTTCTCCTGGTTCGGCAATGCGCCCGCTAACAAGATTCTGACCTCCTACGGCCTGATGGAGTTCTCGGACATGTCGAAGGTCCATGATGTAGATCCAAAGCTAATCCAGCGGACCCAGCAGTGGCTTGCCTCGCAGCAAAAGGCAGACGGAAGCTGGCCGTCCGACCGAAACTTCATTAACGAAGGCGCGACGGACCGCTATAACTTCAACGCGTTGCGCATCACCGCTTATATCGCCTGGGCCCTGGCAAACACGAAGTATCAAGGGCCGGCCGTCGATCGTGCCAAGCAGTATCTGGAAAATTACCAGGGCGCTAAGACCGACCCCTATACGCTCGCAGTGATTGCCAACTTCGCTACCGCCTACGAAAAAGACCAGGGATTTACGTCTCGTGCAGTAGAGAAGTTGCTTGAAGCGCGCACTGAGCGAGACGACAAAGCCTGGTGGACGACTGAAGAAACCAGTGTCTACGGGATGGGTGAGAGCGCAACGATAGAGACCACTGGATTGGCGGCGCAGGCGCTGCTTAGTTCCGGACGAGCGACAGCAACCGTGCGCAAGGCACTGGCTTACCTGGCTTCGAAGAAAGATGCTTCCGGTACCT
>JBAUOG010001265.1:0-4775 GCA_049579625.1 Bryobacteraceae bacterium | reverse complement strand
CGCTTTACCCTTCGCACCCGAATAATCCACTGGCTCAGTTCTTTGACGATCAGGCCTGCAAAATCGCCGCCTATCTGTTGACCTATAGCGATCCGCGGCCCACTTGCGCCGACTACGCCTGCTGGCTCGCCCACCCGGAGGAGATTTATAGACGAGTCGCCGGCAGTGAGCATCAGCAGACGCTTAGCGCGAAGTCGCCCAATATGCTGAACAGCATCCTGGGGACACTGAACACCGTCGGCTACGCGCTGCGCATGATGCCGGTCGAGCGGCAAGGGCGCGAGCGCGTCACCATCAGGGAGTGGGCAGGGCACCGGCAGGGCTGGCTGTTTCTGCCGAACACCGCCGATACCCGCGAGGCTCTCCGGCCGCTACAGAGCGGCTGGGCCGATATGGCCATGCTGCGGGTTATGTCCAGCCGCCAACAGACACGGCGGGTCTGGATCGTTCTCGACGAGCTCGACACCCTGACCACGCTCCCGAAGCTGACCGAAGGCATGACGATGATGCGCTCGACCGGCAATTCCCTGGTGCTCGGAACACAGAATACGGCGCAACTCGAAGACCGCTATGGACGGCAGGCCGACACCATCTTCTCGCAAGCCGGTACCAAGATGATTTTTGCGGTCAGCGAACCGAAAACCGCCAAATCACTCCAGGACCTGTTTGGAGAAGTGGAGATCCGACGCTACCGTGAAAGCCGGACCGGGTCCATCTTCGGCAAGCACGACCGCAACAACTTCAGCGGCCCCGAAGATATTCGCAAGCCGCTGGTGCTCGCCTCTGAGATTCAGGGCCTACCCGACTTGATGGGCTACTTCTGCCAGCGTCCCGTCGATCAAGAACCCGGTCTCCATGTGGTGCTCGTCCGCTTGCCGTACCTGGGGAATGTCGAACGGCATCCCGGAAACGTGGAGCGCGTGATCCCACGTCTGGATCGCCAGCTTTGGACCGCCGCGGATACGGAACGGGAAGCCAACAACCTGCAGCAGCTCGTCCCGCCGGTGCCTTCGCTCGAGGCAGCCTACTGATGCTCAGGATCACCAAACTCGGCATTGGCACCGCCCGCGAGTACTTCCAGAAGGAATTCGCGAACGCGAGCAACTCGTATTTCTCGGAGCAGGGTGTGATCCAAGGCCGGTGGAACGGAAGCTTAGCGGAAGACCTGGAACTTCCCGGAGCCGTGGGCGAAGAGGCTTACCTGCGGCTGATCGAAGGACAGAATCCGAAGACCGGCGAGCAGTGGATCCGGCACCGCGATACGTATTTAACGCGGGAGGGGAAGGAGTCCAGTCATGTCCCGGCTTGGGATCTCACGCTCAGTGCACCGAAGTCGTTTTCGCTCGCCGCCTTGGTGGGCGAAGACGAGCGTCTCGTCCGGGCGGCGCAACTGGCAAACGCGAAAGCGATGGAAACTATGGAAGCCTACGTCCAGGCTCGGGGCGGAGGGAATCATCTGCCCATCAATACGGGCCGGTGGATTCTTGCGACCTTCCAACACGACACCTCCCGGCCAGTCGATGGCTATCCAGCGCCGCAACTGCACTTCCACAACGTGCTCATGAACGTGCAGCGCGACTTTACCGGAAAGTTTCGTGCCCTGCAGTCAGCGGAACTGTTCCGAGCCAAATCCCTCGGGACGGCGGTATTCTATTCGGAACTGGAGCGTCAAGCAAACCAGTTTGGCTACGACACGCGAATCGATCCGAGAACCAAAGCGCCGGAAATCAAGGGCTTCTCGGAAGAGTATCTCGCCGCCGAGTCCTTGCGCCGGCAGGAGATCCTGGAGCGCCTCAATCAGCTGGGTCTGTCCGGCAGCCGGGCCGCCCAGATTGCCGCGCTCTCGAGTCGCGAAGAGAAACGGACCCTGAGTCCCGGCGAACTCCGCGACCTCCATCAGGCACACGGCGAGATCTACGGCAACCAGGCGCAGCGCGCCTACACCGAAGCGCTCGAACGGGGCCCCGTCCAGGCGCGGCACATCGCCAGTCCGGCCGGCGCCGTCAATTTTGCGGAACGCCGATTGTCCGAGCGAAACGCAGTGTTCGAGCACTATGAACTGGTGCGCGATGCCTTACGCTATGGTCGCGGAACGGTTCCTGTGGGCGCGGTCGAAGGGGAAGTGCGGAAGCGGATTCGTGACGAGCGGCTCATCCAGATCCACCATTACCGGGACGCCGCACCGGGCGCGCGATATACCACTCCGGAAATGATTCGTCTTGAACGTGAAGTGATGGAACGTGTGAGCACGGCCGCGGGAATGGTTTCCCCGATTGCCGAACGAGTCGATCTGAGCCCCTATCCGCAGCTCGCCGACAATCCGAAACGGCAGGAGATCCTTCGCGGGATTTTGGCGACGCAGGACCAATTTGTGGCGATGCAGGGTACGGCCGGAAGCGCGAAATCCACCGCCGCAGGCATCCTGCGCGAGATTGCGGAAGAGAACGGCTTCCGTGTGAAAGGGCTTGCGCCGACCGGCAAAGCTCGCGATGCGTTAGAGGAGAAGGGCATTCCCTCGGAAACCTTGCAACTGCATTTGATCCGGGCGCGCGGCGAGGATCGGGCGGCACACGCGAAGACTCTCTACATTCTCGATGAGGCCAGTCTCGCTTCGACGAAACAGATCCACGCCTTTCTCGATACGCTCAGCCCCAGGGATCACGTGCTGCTCATCGGCGATGACGATCCGAATCCACGCAAGGTCGGGCAACATCGATCAATCGAAGCCGGCCGGCTCTTTCAGGAACTGCAGGAAGCCGGTGTGAAGACCGCGCACCTCAATCGCATCTACCGGCAGAGGGATCCCGAACTGAAGCAGGTCGTCGTCGAACTGCGGCATGGGCGCACGCAAGGAGCATTGGACTTGCTTGCGGCGAAGCACCGCATCCATGAATACCCGAACACGAGGGAGCGCTACGCGGCCATTGCCAATGCCTATCGGGAACAGCCGAAGGGTACACTAGTGGTTTCGCCGGACAACCAGTCGCGGCAGGAACTGAACGCCACGATCCGCAATCGGATGCGCGAGACCGCCGCGCTCAGCGCCGAATCGTATGAGTTCGTCACGCTGGCTCAACGCGATGTGTCCGGCATCGATCGTACGCAAGCGGATTCCTACCGCGCCGGCGACACGATCCGCTTTCTGCGGAACAATCGGCGGCTCGGCGTCGCGGGCCGATCCTATGCCCAAGTGGTCGATGCGGATAGCACAGAGAACCGCCTCACGATTCGCACCGCAGATGGCCGCGTGCTGACCTACGATCCCCAGCAGGCTTCGGGCGTGTCGGTCTACGAGAACAAAGTGCAGCCGTTTGCCGAGGGCGATCGCATCCAGCTCACCGCGAATTCCACGAAGCTAGGCGTCACGACGCGCGATATCGGCACGATTACCAAGCTCGATGCTGATGGCAACATCGAAGTCCAGCTCGACAAGGGCCGTAAGGCGAGGTGGAACTTCGCCGCTCATCGCCATATCGACTACGCCTATGCGATGACCAGCTATTCGGCGCAGGGGACCACGGTCGATCGCGTCCTGCTTCATATTGATACGTCCGATTACCGTCTGAGCGCCTTGATCGACAAAACCCTGGCCTACGTCGGCGCTTCCCGCGCCCAGCACGACATCCAGATCTTCGCGGACGATGCGAGCCGTCTGGAGCGCTCGTTGAGCCGCGAAACGGAACGAGCGAAAGCGCTCTCTCCCGAACAGATTCGCTCCTACCGGTCCGACGAGAGGTCGATTTCCTATGTTTGAGCTGATTCTTCCGCATCTCCCCAAGCGACTCCAGGAGGCGATTCTATCGGCCGATTACAGCGAGGTGTGTGTAAACGAGGATGGCCGCGTTTTCGTGGAGATCGCGGGTGAGAACGCGATGCTCGAACTCACCGGGATCGCGCCGACACCGATGCAACTCCGTCATGCTGTCAACGCGATTGCCCGAACGCTGGCCGGCTGCGAAGCGGATGAAACCAGACCCATCCTCAATGCTCGCCTCCCGGACGGCTCCCGCATCGCCGCGATGCTGCCACCGGTTACCGAAGGTGTCGCCATCACCGTCCGTAAATTCCGGCCCAACTGGTTCACATTGGACGAACTGGCCACCAATGGCACGGTGTCGGCTGCCTTCTACAACCATCTCGTCAAAGCGGTCGGGCGGCGCGAAAACATTCTCATTAGCGGTCCCACGGGCTCGGGGAAGACCACCCTGGTCAAGGCGTTACTCGATTTGATTCCCGAGAACGAGCGTGTGGTGCTGATCGAGGACACGGCCGAGTTGCCGCTCAATCGTCCCAATCGCGTTCGCTTCACCGCTCGCGAAGGCGTCTCGATTCGCGATCTGCTGAAGGCGTCGTTGCGGCACCGGCCGGATCGCATCATTGTTGGGGAAGTCCGGGATGGCGCGGCCTACGACCTACTCCAGGCTCTCAACACGGGGCACGCCGGATCGATTTCGACGCTGCACGCGAGCTCCGCCGCACACGCGCTGAATCGGCTCGCAAGGCTGGCCCTCCAAGCGGACACCGGCTTGCCGTTCAGCTGTACCCAAAGCGAAATCGGCGATGCTATCCAGCATGTGGCCCATATAGAACGCCGCGGGCCCCGCCGCCAGGTTACCGAACTCATCCGCGTCGCCGGCTTTCATGCGGATCGCGGCACTTGGCAACTCATACCCGTTTCCGGAGTCGTCGCATGCAAATAGAGACTCCTAAGGGCTCTGCCCTCGCGCCAGTCAAGCCGTATCCCCAGGCTTCCGCGCTCCGCTTGTGCAGCCCTT
>JBAUOG010001264.1:0-3448 GCA_049579625.1 Bryobacteraceae bacterium | reverse complement strand
GTGTCCGTTTTAGACATGCAAGGTAATCTGCTTATCCGACCCAAAAAACCGGGAGACGGATCGCAGCCCTCGGAGGATTTGCTCGACTTCAAGACCAAGCTGGAACACGACACACTTTTCAAAATCGAATCGGTGCTAGGACCGCTCCTGGGCGCCGAGAAGTTCCGGGCCAGTGTTGATTTCGATTGCGACCAGACCAGCGGAGAACAGAGCGAAGAGACGTTCGATCCCAATAAGTCGGTGATGACCACCTCTCAACGGTCCGAGGAAGGATCTGTCAAAGCGGATTCCTCGGGCGTGCCAGGGACATCCTCCAACCTCCCCAGGCCTACACCTCGTCCGTCCCCCGTGGGCGGAGGTGTGGCCCGGCGAACCGAAAGCATCAACTACGAAACGAGTCGCATGGTCCGAAAACTAAAGATGCCGCAGGGTGTTGTGCGCCGGATGTCGGTTTCTGTCCTGGTGGATCAAAGCCTTCGCTGGCAGTTGACGGGAAAGGGTAGTGCAGTTCATTTCGAGCGGATCGTCGACGCCCCCTCGCCTGATCGCATGAAAGTGATTCACGATGTCGTCGCGGCGGCCGCCGGCTTCAATTCATCCCGAGGCGACCAGCTGATCGTTGAAACACTGCCCTTCGAAGCAACGCTCAAAGCAGAGCCCCCTCCCGTCCCGACTCCCGGACCAATCAATCCGCAACCGGTAAAACCGAAGCTACCGGTTCCGCTGCCCTACGTCGGAGCAGGTGCTGGAGTCCTTCTGTTGCTGGTTGTGGGCGGGGTCTATCACATCCACTCGCAAAGACGTGTGAAAGTCCGGTTAGCAGCGATGCAGAAGGAATTGGCAGCCGAGGCGAGCAGTGGTTCTGCCCAAAAGCGCGGCCAGGGAGAGCTATCAGCTATGGACAATGAATCAGCAGCAGCTTTGGAGGGCGCATCGAACGAGCACGATCGACAACGAAAGCGTGCCGAACTGCGAGAAAGCTTCAACCTGCCTCCCGTGCTGACCTCAAAGACGGAGATTCTGACCAAGCAACTGACTGAGGAGGCCGAGAAGGATCCGGTCGCGCTGGCGCAGATAATCCGCAGTTGGCTGAACGAAGGGACTCAAAAGCGCTGAACAAGGAGAGGCCAGTCAATGAGCACATCTGCTGCAGTTAGCGCACCGATACCTCTGCCGGCTCCCGTCGCCGCTAAGCCTGCGATCACGTCGGGATTGACGGGCTTGACGGGGATACAGAAGGCGGCCGTTTTGATGGTCATCCTAGGGGAGCAGACCAGCGCCGATTTATTGCGCGAATTGGACGAAGACGAAGTCCAGCGCATCGGTCGCGAAATCGCCGGCATTCCGAACATTACCAGCGAAATCGCCGAAAGTGTGCTCAGCGAGTTTTACCAAATGCTCGTCGCCCAGGATTACGTCCTGAAAGGCGGCATGGATTATGCAAGAAAAATCCTGGTGACTGCCTTCGGCCCGGACCAAGCGCGCCGCTTGCTCGACCGCGTAAGCAAAGGTTTAGGCAGTGACGCCGCCAGTTTCGATGCGCTTCAGAAAGCTGATCCTCAGCAGCTGGCTAATTTCATTCATAGTGAGCATCCACAAACCATTGCCTTGATTCTGTCACACCTGGGAGCCTCTCAGGCTGCGGGGCTGCTTGAGTCTCTACCTCTCGAACTACGTGCCGACGTAGCATTGCGAATGGCCAGTCTCGACCAGATCTCGCCGGAAATCATCGCGAAGATCGCTAGCATTGTGGGCCAAAAGTTGAAGGCGCTCGGCGAGACGAGCCGGGAGGCCTATGGCGGCGTTCGCGCAGTTGCGGAAATGTTGAACCGGCTCGACCAGAACGCAGGCAAGGAACTCCTTGAAACGATTGAAAGCCAGGACCTGGCTCTCGGCGAGACAATTCGCCATCTCATGTTCGTCTTCGAAGATCTTTTGAAAGTGGAGGTAGTCGGTATTCGGGAGCTGCTCGCCCGCGTTGACCGGAAGATTCTGACGGTGGCGCTCAAAGGAACAAGCGAAGCATTGCGGGAGCACTTCCTGAAGGCGATGTCGCAGCGCGGGGCCGAAATGCTACGCGAAGATATGGATGCGCTGGGTCCCGTGAAGATCAAAGAGGTGGAAGCAGCGCAACAACAAATTATCGGCACCGTCCGGCTGCTCGAGTCCGAGGGCGTAATCAGCCTGACGGATTCGTCGGGCGACCAGTATGTCAGCTAAGGTGGTCGTCAAACGGGGCGCGCTCCTTGCGGAACCAATCTCTTGGCCTGCCGCCCAGGAGCACGTATGGACATCCGCCGGCCAAAGCGAAGACATGACCGAGGAACGGCGGCGGCCTGAGGAGATGAGCCGTCAGAATGCGGAGCTTGCCGCGCTGCGGCACGAACTCGCTGAGCTAAAGTCTGCTGCCGATCGTCGAATTGAGGAAGCGACCGAGCGTTCTCGCGCGGCAGGTGAAGCGTCAGCCCGCCAGGCATTGAATCAACAATTTGAGGCTGAAATGGCCCGTGCCGGGCGTTTGATGGACGATTTGATTGCAGCGGGTCCTAAGCTTCGGCGCCGGGCAGAGGAAGACATGGTTCGCCTCGCTGTCGCGATTGCCCGCCGCGTGCTTCACAGAGAGATCACCGTGGACAGCGACGCCATCCTCGGCCTCGTGAAGGCGGCCTTCGCACGAATTGACCAGCGGGAGATCGTACAGGTGCGAACTGACGCCACCTTGATGGGGGCCATGCAACGGATTATTCAAACACTTGACCCCGGGCGCAAGATCAACCTGGTAGTGGACGCGGCACTCCAGCCTGGTTCGTTGATCATCGAGACATCTCGAGGTCAACTGGACGCTTCGGTTGAGACTCAGTTGGATGAAATTCAACGCGGATTCACGGACTTTGTCCACGGTCGCACTAAGGAGGAGAAGAGGCGGACATGAGCGTACCCACGATCGGATCAGTTGGAAAAGCTCTTGAGATTGACGCCATCGACTTTGCGCCCTACTTCGATTTCCTCGACCGGGCCAGCGCGCTTCAGTGGAGCGGAACCGTATCGGAGATGGTCGGCCTCTTGATCGAATCGCAGGGCCCGGCAGCCGCGGTGGGAGACTTTTGCGAGATTCATGCCTCCAGCGGCCGGCTTGTTCGAGTTCAAGTGATTGGTTTTCGCAATGGCAGAGTGCTATCCATGCCGCTCGAAGAGATCGACGGCATCCAATTAGGCGATCGAATTGTGGCTCGGCGTGAACAGGCGCAGGTGCCGGTGGGTATGGGCCTGCTCGGGCGCGTCCTGGATGGCTTCGGGCGCCCGATCGATGGACTTGGGCCGGTTTCTGCTGAAGCCTATTACGATCTGATGACCACTCCTCCAGGCCCCTTGGACCGCGAGCACATCGAAGAACGACTTGTCACAGGAATTCGGGCAATCGATAGTCTGCTGCCTTGTGGGAAGGGCC
>JBAUOG010001263.1:0-2710 GCA_049579625.1 Bryobacteraceae bacterium | reverse complement strand
CGCAATTTCGCTATCAGGAGTACCAGGACTTCCTCAACTCGATCCGAGCGGAAGCCGGCGCGAGCAAACAGCGTCAACAGCAAGCGTTCGCCGAAGAACGCGCTCGCTGGGCGGCGGCCGGCCAAGCGATTATCATCGATGCTCTGGAGGTCGATGGCGCTATCCTAGACGGCCCGGGCGTACCTGACGGTTGCCAGGCCATCGTCTCGCCGCTCACTGCCAGCGTATGGAACATCCGAGTGGAAAAGGGGCAGCGCGTGCAGTCTGGCGAGCGCCTTGTCGTTCTCGAAGCCATGAAGACCGAACTTGTCGTCACCGCACCCTCCGATGGAGTCATTCGCGAGGTCGTGTGCACGCAAGGCGCACTCGTCACCCCGGGCCAGTCCCTGATGATCTTAGAAACGGCTTAACGGATTCTCTATGAAACTTGATCTCACCTCCCTCCGCGCCGTTTATGCTTCCGGCCAAAGTCCCGAGTCTGTCATCGAGTACGTCTATCAGCAGATCGAAACCACCGGCGTTCGCCCTACCTGGATCTCCCTCGTTCCGCGTGAGCAGGCGCTCGCACGCGCCGCAGCCTTATCGCCGGCCGATCCCGCAAAGCTCCCACTCTATGGGGTTCCGTTTGCCGTCAAGGACAACATTGATGTTGCCGGCATGGCCACGACCGCCGGTTGCCCAGCCTACTCCTACCAGCCCTCCGCGTCGGCCACTGTCGTCAAGCTGCTTGAGGCAGCCGGCGCAATCCTCATCGGTAAAACCAATCTCGATCAGTTTGCTACCGGCTTGGTGGGCGTTCGTTCGCCCTACGGCGCGTGTGCCAGCGTATTCGACGGCCGCTACATCGCCGGAGGGTCGAGCGCTGGCTCAGCGGTCGCTGTAGCCAAGGGCTTGGTAAGCTTCTCGCTCGGTACGGATACCGCAGGCTCTGGACGCGTACCAGCCGCGTTCAACAATCTCGTTGGACTCAAACCAACCCGCGGCGCAATCAGTGCGGCCGGCGTTGTGCCAGCCTGCCGGTCACTCGATTGCGTCTCCATCTTCGCCCTGACCTGCGACGACGCACAACGCGTCTTCACCGCAGCCTGCCGCTTCGACGCGTCCGACCCCTACTCGCGCCCTTTCACGGACGCCGCAGCGCCCTGGCTCGGCGGTTCCTTCCGCTTTGGTGTCCCCAAGCCGGATCAACTGGAGTTTTTCAGCGACGCCGCCGCCAGTGCGCTGTACCAGGAAGCCACACGCGCCCTCGAGTCCCTTGGCGGCCAGCGCATCGAGTTCGACTTCGCGCCCCTTCGGGCTGTGGCTGACCTGCTCTACTCAGGCCCTTGGGTCGCCGAGCGACTCGCTGCCATCCGATCGTTCTTCGACTCGAATCCCGACGCCCTTCACCCGGTTGTCCGCGGCATCGTCGGAGGAGCGACTAGGTACAACGCGGTCGACACTTTCCTGGCGCAGTATCGCCTCGAAGAACTCAAAGGCGAGGCCCGTGCCGCTTGGAACCAACTAGACCTGCTCCTTCTACCAACCACGGGGACCACTTACACAATTGCCGAGATCGAAGCGGATCCCGTTCGTCTGAACACGACCCTCGGGTTCTACACGAATTTCGTCAACCTTCTCGATCTCAGCGCGGTCGCCGTGCCCGCCGGTTTCCGGCCATCCGGTCTCCCCTTCGGCGTCTCACTGATTGCCGCCGCGCATACAGACCGTGCGCTTCTATCCGTGGCGGACCGCTTGCACCGTTTCCTCGGGCAGCATCTCGGAGCCGTAAGCACCGCACTAAGCGAGACAGAGCCCATCCTCACTGCCGCGACACCTCCCGGTTGCACTCTCGTCTCGGTCGTCGGCGCGCACTTAAGCGGACAGCCCCTGAATCATCAGCTAACCTCGCGCGGGGCGCGCCTGATCGAGCGGACGAAAACCTCCGCGGCATACCGGCTTTATGCTCTAGATGGAACAGCTCCACCCAAGCCTGGACTGGTCCGTGAGCCCGGCTTCACGGGTCCCGGTATTGAGATCGAGGTGTGGGCCGTCCCGACGCAGCAATTCGGCAGCTTTGTGGCCGAGATCCCACCGCCGCTCGGCATCGGAAACGTAGAGTTAGACGATGGTTCAAGCGTGAAGGGCTTCATTTGCGAGCCTTTCGCAATCGAACACGCCATCGAAATCACTCATCTCGGCGGCTGGCGAGCCTACCTGAGTTCCCGACGCGCGGAGTGATCAGGCTACCGCGCTCTCACCGCTTCTCTCACGGCCTTCTCTGTTTCCTTATCCCCCGCACCGGGCTTCGCATTCAGAGCCTCTTCAATCGCCACGATCAACTCGGGCGCATCCGGCGCGACATCGGCATCGAAGCGGGCAATCGGCTTTCCCTTCCGGTCCGTCAGGTACTTCGTGAAATTCCAGGGAACTTCACCGGCTGTGGGGGACGCGTCTTTCTTCTCACCCTCGTCCTTGACCTCCGTCTTGACGTCGCCGCTCTTCTTCGATCCCGTTATGAATGCGTACAACGGAATCTGCTCTTTGCCCGTCACCGCCGACTTCCCAAACAGCGGGAACTTCAGCTTGTAGGCGGCGTAGGCTTGCTGCATTTCTCCCGGCTTTTCCGGCTGCCCGCCGCCGAAATCGTTGCTCGGGATGCCAATCACCACCAGTCCCTGTGGCTCGTACTTCTCATATAAAGCCTCCAGCTTCGGGATCTGGTCTTTGT
>JBAUOG010001262.1:0-2875 GCA_049579625.1 Bryobacteraceae bacterium | reverse complement strand
GCGACGAGAAACGGTATGCGCTGCTCCGGATCGGCGAAGAGCGATGGAGACAAATCCGTTCCTTCTAGTGCGTCGGCGAGGGTTGCTCCGAATTCGCCGAGCAGAGCGGGAAGATGGATGAGCGGCCCCAATCTCTGCGGCGACGCCGCAGAGAGCACGACGGGTATCCGAGACCGATCGAGCATTGTCAGAAATTCCTTAACGCTTCAAACCGAATGTCACTAATGTACGACAATCCACGTTGCCGGACCATGTTGAGCCATTCTTTGTGGGCACCAATGGTCCGCATCATGTTGATCTGGAGATGAGTGGTCTTGCGTATCTGTATCCAACCTTGAACAAACGCTTTTTGCGCTCGTTGATCTACGTCAAGGGAGGATCCTCGTAACGCAGCCACACTTACAGACTGTGTGACTTTTCTTCGTTGCCAAATACCGCTTCTCATCGGGAGTTTCGCCATGAAAATCATTGGTGGCCTGCTTGCAGGCGCGCTTCTTGCCCTGACTTCCACTTCGGCATTGGCGCAGCAGATCACGGGTGTCCGGGGTTCACCCGAAGCCACCACCACGATCACCGGCAAACAACTTCCGCCCCCCGATCCGGCGTTCGGCGGGGTGATCAAGGAGAAGGCTTCGGAGTCGACGGCCTGGTGGGCTCCGCGCGTCGTGCCGCCGAAGGGCGCGCCCAACGTGTTGCTCATTATGACGGATGACCAGGGCTTCGGCGCGCCGGGCACCTTCGGTGGCGTCATACCCACTCCGACCATGGATCGCATCGCCGCGCAGGGGCTGCGCTACACCAATTTCCATTCCACGTCGCTCTGCTCACCAACGCGGGCAGCTATCATTACGGGCCGCAACCATCACTCGGTGGGTACAGGCGTGGTGGGCGAATTGGCAACGGGTTTTCCGGGTTACGACACAATCATCCCGATTGAAAAAGGCACCGTCGGCACGATCCTGAGGGAGAACGGCTACGCAACCTCATGGTTCGGCAAGGACCACAACACACCCTCCTTTCAGTCAAGCCAGGCCGGTCCGTTCAATCAATGGCCGAACGGAATGGGGTTCGATTATTTTTACGGTTTTGTCGGTGGCGACGCCAGCCAGTGGCAGCCCAACCTGTTCCGCAATACGACGGCTATCTATCCCTTCCAGGGCAATCCCGGCTGGAATTTAGAGACGGCGATGGCTGACGATGCCATCCAGTACATGAAGCAGCTCAAGGAGGTTGCACCCGACAAACCGTTCTTTGTCTATTACGTACCCGGCGCCACCCATGCGCCCCATCATCCCACGCCGGAGTGGACCAAGAAGGTCAGCGACATGCACCTGTTCGATGACGGGTGGAACAAGCTGCGCGAGACCATTTTCGCCAACCAAAAGCGCCTGGGCATCATGCCCGAAAACGCCAAGCTGACGCCGTGGCCGAAAGAATTGCCGCAGTGGGACTCCCTGAGCTTTGACGAGAAGAAACTCTTCATCAAGCAAGCGGATATCTATGGGGCGTACCTCGCTTACGCCGACAATGAGATCGGACGGGTCATCCAGGCCGTCGAAGACCTCGGCCAGCTCGATAATACCCTGATCATCTACATCGGTGGCGACAACGGCGCGAGCGCAGAAGGCATGCTCAACGGCACGCCGAACGAGTTCACCACGTTCAATGGCATTGAAGTGCCGGTGAAGGACCAATTTCTCTGGTATCCGTTCTGGGGATCGGAACGGACTTTCCCGCACTTTGCGGCTCCATGGGCGTGGGCGATGGATACCCCGTTCAAGTGGGTGAAGCAGGTGCCGTCGCACTTCGGCGGGACGGCCCAGGGCATGGTCGTTTCCTGGCCCGGCCACATCAACGATGTGGGTGGTATCCGCCGCCAGTTCCATCACGTCATCGACGTGGTCCCGACCATCCTCGAAGCGGCCGGTATTCCGCAGCCCGATACGATCAATGGCATCAAACAGAGCCCCATCGAAGGCACGAGCATGGCGTACACGTGGGATAAGGCAAACGCCAATGCCCCGACGAAACACACGACGCAATACTTCGAGATGCTCGGCAACCGCTCCGTCTATAACAATGGTTGGGTGGCGGCGACGACCCCGGTGACCCTCCCGTGGGAGCTGAGCACCAAGACGCCTCCTGATGTGATCACCGGGTACAATTGGGAGCTTTATAACGTCCAGGAGGACCCCACCGAGTACAACGACCTGGCGACCCAGATGCCGGGTAAGCTCAAGGAGATGCAGGACCTCTTCTATTCCGAGGCGAAGAAGTACAATGTGCTGCCGCTCGACAATTCGACGCTCACGCGCTGGAACGCGCCGCGCCCGAGTCTCACGGCGGGACGAACGGTCTTCACCTATTCGGGCGAACTAAGTGGCGTGCCTGCGAGCGCCGCGCCGAGCATCCTGAACAAGTCCTACACCATCACCGCCGAGGTCACGATCCCCGACGGCGGCGCGGAAGGCATAATCGTCACCGAAGGCGGGCGTTTCGGCGGCTATGGCCTGTTTCTGAGCAAGGGTGACTTTGGCGTCGGCCGGGGCAAGGTTGTGTTTCTCTATAACTTCCTCGACCTCAAGCGCACGACGTGGGAAGGGCCTGAGTTGAGCGCGGGTAAACACACCATCGTCTTCGATTTCAAATCGGATGGTCCGGGCCTGGCCAAGGGAGGAACAGGGGTGCTCTCCGTGGACGGCAAGGAAGTGGCCAAAAATTCCATGGAGCATACCACTCCGATCACCTTCCCGGAGGACGAAACCTTCGATGTTGGCCAGGACAGCCGCACCGGCGTCGCGCTGCTGGAATACCGCTACGATACTCCGTTCAAGTTCACCGGCAAGATCGACAAGCTGACCTTTAAACTCGAACC
>JBAUOG010001261.1:0-27834 GCA_049579625.1 Bryobacteraceae bacterium | reverse complement strand
ATCCAGCCAAGTTTGGCTTCGTTATTTCACGCGATTTTATCTTCAACCAGGCCCACCTGTTTAAGGCCAAGATGCTGGCTCAACTGAGTGGAGGAGACGGTCGAGTCGAGAAAAAGGTCGTCGACTAAGTCGCCAAGGTGCCCCCAAAGGCCGCCTAGTCAGTTTCAAACGATGCAGAAACCCCTCGAACAAATCAAAACGTCAAAGAGATCCACCCAACGTGTCTTTGCGAGCAGTGACTTGTCCGTGGCACGGCCTTTACGCTGTGGCTCGGCGCGACAAGGCCCTCTTGGTATTTTCAGAACGAACCGCGCGCGCCAAGCGGACCAACGAAGCCGCGACCGTACGGGAGGCGCCATGGCCCGGCGGGCCACCAAACTGGATTCCTATCTCCAGCAGCTCATCGGCTCTCCGCCTCGGAGCCGGCAAGCGCATATCCCAACAGGTGCCGCTGACTTTCTGGCTCGGAGCAGGAGTATAGGTCGCCGCCCTGCCAGCTGCCTTCCGGCAGCGCAACCGGGCGTTTTCCAGAGGTTTCCTGGTCAGATCAGAGCCGGCAATTGCCGTTTATGGGCAATTCCTCATACAATTCAAATAGTGATGAACCGTCTCGTTTCGTTGGTGGCTATAACCGGGTTTCTTTTCCTCGCGGCTTGCTCGCAGAGTCCCGAGCGGATGATCGAATCCGGCAACAAGTACCACAACAATAAAAAGTACAAAGAAGCCTCGATCCTTTATCGGAAAGCGATTGCCAAGGATAAGACAAATGCGGAGGCCTACTATCGCGAAGGATTGAACATGCTCGACCAGGGCAATCCTGGGGAAGCCGCTCAGTTTCTCCGCCGGGCCGTGGATCTAAAGCCCGACAACGTGGACGCTGGCGGCAAGCTGGCTGAAATCTACCTGGCTGCCTACGCGAGCAATCCCAAGAGATTCAAGTCCTTGCTGCCTGAGATGAAGGAGCTGACCGACAAAATCCTTAAATACCAGCCCAACTCGTTCGAGGGGACGCGCTTGCAGGCCTTTGTTTATCTGACCGAGCAGAATGTGCCAAAGGCCGTTGAGTACTTCGAGAAAGCACTGAAGATCAAGCCGTATTCGCGCGAGGTGGTCGGCTGGCTAGCGCAGGCATACGCCTCCACGGGCCATCCTGAGGAGGCAGAGAAGCTCTGCCGGGAGATGATCGCCCACGACAAAACGTGGGGGCCTAGTTATGATTTCCTTTTCCTTTTGTACTCCAACCAGAAGAAGACCGCCGATGCAGAAGAGGTATTGAAGCTACGCCTACAGAATGATCCAACCAGCCCGCTGGCCGTGAAGAACCTTTCGAGTTACTACCTTGCGACGAACCGCGCAGCCCAGGGCGAGGCTGTCATCAAGACGGTACTGAACGATCCGAAGAGCTTTCCCAATGGCCGTGAGATGATCGGCGACTTCTACGCCCAGCCACAAAACAAGAAATACGACCTGGCGCTGGCCCAATACCAGGCTGGCGCTAAGGAACATCCTGACAACGAGCTGCTTTATCAAAAGAAGGCGGTATCCGCCTTGATCTTGCTGAATCGCCAGGCTGAGGCCCTGCAACTCGCCAAGACACTCTCCACAAAGTATCCTAAGGATCTGCCGGCCAACGAGCTCTATGCGGGGACCCTGCTCGATTCGGGGATGAAGGCGAACGTTCAACAGTCCCTGGAGGAGTTGAAGAGGCTGGTAGCAGCGAACCCAAAAGAGGCGCTGCTGCACTTCTACCTGTCGCGTGCGTACTTTGAAACCCACGACACGGACAAAGCGCTCAGCGAGTCATTGGAAGCCAGCCGTTTGGCTGAAACCCATGTCCCCCCGATGAACCTGCCGGGCGCGCGTATCGTGTCCGCCCGAATTTATGAGGACCGTGGCCAGCATGGAAAGGCGCTGGAGCAGACCGACGGCGTTTTAACAGCCGACCCTGGCAACGCGGACGCCCGCCTGATCAAAAGCCGCGCGCTGATTGGTCTGAACGAATCGGACAAGGCGCTGCCCGATCTCGAGGATCTGGTGCAGAAGTATCCGTCTTTTGCCGACGCTCATTATTACTTGGCGAACGTCTACATGATTCGCAAGGATCTGGCGAAGGCCAACGCCGAGTACGAGAAGATCTGGAATTTCACACCCAAGGATCCGCGCGGCTACCTTGGTATGCAAACGGTGCTGATTCAACAAGGGAAGAGCGAAGACGCAATCAAGAATCTGCAGTCTCTCGTGAAGGAGAATCCCAAGAGACTCGACTTCCTTTACGCCCTGGCGAATTTCCAGGCGCAAATTGGAAAATACTCCGATGCGGCTGAGAACTACAAGACCATCCTGAAGACCACCACCAACTCGGAAGATCTCTGGCTGCGGCTCGGCTTGGTGCAGCGGCGGCTTGGTCAGAATCAGGCTGCGCTGGCTTCCTTCGAGCAGGCGCAGAACGCCAATCCGAAAGGCGTGGAAGGCCCGCTCCAGCGTGCACTATTGCTGGATTCGAGCGGTCAGAAAAAAGAGGCTCGGGATTCTTACTTGAAGGTACTTGGAACGGATCCGGAAAACGCGACTGCCTTGAACAACCTTGCCTACATCGACGCGGAATCCGGGCAGGATCTCGATCAAGCCCTAACCATGGCGGAAAAAGCCAAGAAGCAGAAGCCTGATAGCCCCGATATCTCCGACACTCTCGGCTACGTCTACTACCAGAAGAGCCTCAACACCCAAGCGATTCAGGCATTCAAGACGGCGATTATAGAAGACCCCAAGAACGCTACATTCCGCTTGCATCTGGCCATGGCGCTGCTTAAGTCAGGGGATAAGACCGGAGCACGAAACGAAGCGGACCGCGCACTGGCGCTGGCAACGCCACAGGAACAGACCAAGATCCGTACATTTATGAGCCAGATCGGTTAGGCCCGCTTGTCCTTCAAAGCGTTGGCCGCTGGAATGGGCGACTATCCGTCGGCCCGGTACGTGATTCCATTTGCAGCGTTCCTGCTGTTTCTGGCACTCTCCGCCCGGCTGCCCATGAACGCGGTTTGGGAGAGCCCGTTGCGGGTCATCGTGATGGGGTTGATCTGCCTCTATTGCTGGCCCGCGGGCTGCAAGTGGCAAGTGGTGGCGCCCGTCGCGGGCGTCGTGGTGGGAATCGCAGTGTTCGTTCTCTGGATTGCGCCCGACGCACTCATTCCCGGCTACCGCAACTCTGTTCTATTCCAAAACCGGATCATCGGCCAACTGCATTCCTCGATGCCTGCAGCCGACCTGCGGAACTGGTGGGTATTGGGCTGGCGATCTATCCGGGCCATTGTCATTGTCCCGGTCGTCGAAGAGTTGTTCTGGCGCGCATGGCTGATGCGCTGGCTGATCCGATCCGACTTCGAAAGCGTTCCGTTGGGGAGTTATTCGCCCACCTCATTCTTCACTGTGGCCGTTCTGTTCGCGTTGGAGCACGGGTCGTACTGGGACGTCGGACTTCTCACCGGTTTCGTCTATAACTGGTGGATGATTCGGACCAAGTCGGTAGCCGATTGCATCCTGGTCCACGCCGTCACGAATGCCTGTCTTTGCGGCTATGTGATCTGGGCCGGCCAATGGCAGTACTGGCAATAGGCGCAGAACGTAGACCTCTGCGATACTCTGAGAAAAATGCAGCCCTTCAAGACATCAAAAAGGACACAACCATGACCACGCAGTCTGGAATCGATTCCGTTCTCAAAGAGGCCCGCGTCTTTAATCCACCGGCCGAATTCCAAGCTAGCGCGCATGTTGCCAGCATTGCCGACTACGAGAGACTTTACCAGGAAGCGGACGTGGATCCAGAAAGCTTTTGGGGGAAGATCGCCGAGGATTTGCACTGGTTTAGAAGGTGGGACAAGGTGCTCGAATGGGAAGTCCCCTTCGCTAAGTGGTTCGTGGGCGCCCGGACGAACATCTCTTACAACTGCCTCGACCGTCACGTAGCGAGCTGGCGCCGCAACAAAGCAGCCCTGATTTGGGAGGGTGAACCGGGAGAGGTTCAAACTCTCACTTTCCAGCAGTTGCTCATCGAAGTCTAGAAGTTCGCTAATGTTCTCAAGTCGCTCGGTGTTCAGAAGGGTGACCGCGTAGCCATCTATATGGGAATGACGCCCGCGCTTCCCATCGCCTTGCTCGCCTGTGCCCGCATCGGCGCACCCCACACGGTGGTCTTCGGTGGTTTCTCGGCCGCCGCGCTTGTGGATCGCATTCACGATTGCCAGGCTTCGTTTGTGATCACCCAAGACGGCACATACCGGCGCGGCGCCGAGATCAAGTTGAAGCCGACTGTGGATGAGGCGCTCAGTTCGTGCCCGACGGTAAAGAGATGCGTGGTCTTTCAGCGCACGAAGTCGAACGTGACCATGGTGGAAGGACGCGACATCTGGTGGCACGACGCGATGGCCTTCGCCTCCAGCGAATGCCCAGCCGAGCCATTGGACGCCGAGCATCCGTTATTCCTGCTCTATACTTCCGGCACAACTGGAAAGCCGAAGGGAATCCTGCACACCACCGGCGGCTATTCAGTGGGAGTTTACGCCTCGGCGAAGTGGGTGTTTGATCTTCGCGAGGAGGACATCTACTGGTGCACGGCCGACATTGGCTGGGTTACAGGCCACAGCTACATCGTCTATGGGCCACTTTTGAACGGCACCACGACGCTCATCTATGAGGGCGGTCCTATGTGGCCGAAGCCCGATCGCTTCTGGGAAATGATCGATCGCCATCGAGTCTCCATTCTCTACACGGCGCCCACGGCGATCCGCGCGCTCATGCGGTTGGGCAACGAATGGCCCCAGAAACACGGCATGAAGTCCCTGCGCCTGCTGGGCTCCGTCGGCGAACCGATTAACCCGGAAGCTTGGATGTGGTACCGCGAGCAAATTGGGCGGAATCGATGTCCCATCGTGGACACGTGGTGGCAAACCGAGACAGGCATGATCATGATCTCGCCTTTGCCTGGCGCGACGCCGACGAAGCCAGGCTCGGCGACACGGCCACTGCCCGGCATCGCCGCCGACGTGGTGACCCGCGAAGGCGATTCGGTGCCTCTGGGTGGCGGTGGGTACCTGGTGGTGAAGAAACCCTGGCCGGCCATGCTTCGTAACATTTACGGTGACCCGGATCGATTCAAGCAGCAATACTGGTCGCAGTTGCCGGGCATCTACTTCACGGGCGACGGGGCGCGCAAGGACGAAGACGGCTACATCTGGATCATGGGCCGCATTGACGACGTCATCAACGTCTCTGGCCACCGCCTCAGTACGATGGAAGTGGAATCGGCGCTCGTCGCGCATCCAAAGGTGGCCGAGGCAGCCGTGGTGGGGCGCCCCGATGAAGTGAAGGGTCAGGCCATCGCGGCTTTCGTCACGCTACAGGCGGGGCTGCATCCGTCGGAAGAAGTGAAGAATGAATTGCGGGCGTGGGTCGCGCATGAGATTGGCTCTCTCGCCAGGCCGGACGATATCCGTTTCACCGACGCGCTGCCAAAGACGCGCAGCGGCAAAATCATGCGACGCCTTCTTCGCGACGTTGCCAGCGGCACGGAACTGAAGGGCGACACGACGACGCTCGAAGACATGTCCGTGCTGGCGAAGTTGCGATCCGACGAAGAATAGCGCGCAGATGGTCTTTCTACCAATGATGGCGTGAAGCATCTCTACCGCCGGCGCTTCGCGCCCCCGCTGGCCGGGCCGCTACACGTCGGCTCCCTGGTGGCCGCGGCCGCCAGCTATCTCGGCTCCTAGGCTTGACGCCGCCGGCGGCTTTGCGAAGCGGAGGGCTGGCGGAACTATGGGCGCGGGGCCTTGATTCATGGAAATCCGCGAATGCCACGCGGCTGGCAACGATATCCTGATGAACGGGTAAATAACGATGCATCAACCATCCCTAGACACCCATCAGATTGCCGAAGCAGTCACCGGCGCACTGGCGAACACCCGATTCATTGACGTCCACACTCACCTGTTCACACCAACGCTGGGGCCGCTGGGCCTGTGGGGTATCGACGAACTGATAACTTACCACTACCTCGAAGCGGAACTGTTCCGTTCTTCACCGGTGAAGCCCGCTCAATACTTCGCGCTGTCGAAGACCGAGCAGGCGGATCTCATCTGGAAGACGTTGTTTGTTGAGCATCCGCCGGTTTCGGAGGCCACACGCGGCGTTATCGCGGTGCTGAAGGCATTCGATTTGCCAACTGCCTCAGCCGATCTGCGCGAGGCCCGCGCCTGGTTTGCCAAACAAGACATCGGACCTCATATCGAGCGCGTCTTTCAGCTCGCCGGCATCAGCGAGGCGGCCATGACGAACGACCCTCTTGACCCGGCTGAGGGCCCGTTGTGGAAGCAGAGGTCGCACGAGCATCCGCTCCTATACCCAGTTCTCCGTCTGGATCGAATTCTGAACAAATGGGCTGACAACTGGCAGGCGGTGGCGTCCGATGGATTCGACGTCGACGCGAAGGGAACGGGCAAGACCGTCACGGAGGTTCGCCGGTTTCTGGTTCAGTGGTGTGAGCGAATGAAGCCGGTGTACATGGCCGTCTCTCTGCCCGATACATTCCGGTGTCCAGCTGATGATTTGCGAACTTCGTTCCTCAGTGGCGCCGTGCTGCCTGTTTGCAGGGAGTTCGACATTCCCTTGTCGTTGATGATTGGCGTCCGCCTGCAGGTGAATCCGGCACTTCGTCTGGCAGGCGACGCCTCCGGCATGGCTGACCTGAGGGCGCTTGAGTACTTGTGCCGCTCCTGCCCGAACAATCGGTTTCTGGTGAGCGTCTTGAGCCGCGAGAACCAGCATGAACTGTGCGTCTATGCACGTAAGTTTGCGAACCTCCTACCGTTTGGTTGCTGGTGGTTCCTCAACAACCCGTCCATCGTCGAGGAGATCACGCGGGAGCGGCTGGAGATGCTCGGCACCACCTTCATCCCGCAGCACTCCGACGCGCGCATACTCGAACAGGTTATCTACAAATGGCGGAATACCCGGCGTACGCTGGCACCGATTCTGACTAACACGTATCGACTCTTGGCCGAAGATGGGCGGCCGGTGTCGAAACAGGACATTGAGGTGGAGGTTGACCGGCTGTTCCGAAGGAACTTTCTCCAGTTTATTAAGCCTGAGTAGCCGGCCTGCCGCTCCTATTGACAGTCTATAGGTCTTCGCTGTACTCTCTTTCTTATAGATTCTCTATAGAACCATGCTCTTGCGTCGCCTCTTGCACCTCTGGCGCAATCTGATCCGCAAAGAACACATCGATGAAGAGATGGATGCGGAACTGCGCTCTTACCTCGATCTGGTCAAAGAAGAGAAAATCAGGGCCGGACTCGACCCGCAACGTGCCCACTGGGAGGCAGTCATGGAGCTAGGAGGCGTAGAGCAAGTGAAAGAAGGTATCCGCGATGTGCGCGCCGGCCGACTTCTGGAGAACCTGTCGTCGGATGTGCGCCATGCCTGGCGGATGATCTTCAAAATGCGCTTGACGGCGATCGTGATCATCCTGTCGCTCGGCGTAGGGATCGGCGTGAACACGACCATCTTCACCTGGATCCAGGCTGTGATTTTTGAGCCGCTGCCGGGCGTCCCTCACGGAAGCAGCTTTCAGCACGTAGAAATTCGTTCTGATACCGGCTCCTATCCCGGTATGTCGTGGCTCGAATACGGTGACGTGCGGGAACGATCAGGTTCCTTCCGCGACCTGCTCGCCTTTCGCATGGTTCCGTTCTACGTCGGCGAAGCGGGGCGGACTGAGCGTGTGTATGGACAACTCGTCTCCGGCGATTTCTTTTCCACGCTCGGTCTCACTCCGGCGCTCGGGCGGTTCATTCAACCGGAGGAGGTTTCACGCCCCGGCGGCGAGCCGGTTGTCGTCATCTCTTACGAGTTCTGGCAGACTCACTTCCAGTCTGCAGCAAATATGCTCGGACAGACAGTTCGAGTGAACGATTACCCACTCACAATCGTCGGCGTCACACCGAAACGATTTCAGGGAACTGTACTGGGACTGGATTTCAGCCTGTGGGCGCCGGCCACGTTGGCGCCGGCCTTGTTGGGAGGATCGCAAGAACTGGACGACCGCAACCTGCGCGGATACTCGGTGATGGGCCGGCTTCAACCAAACGAAACCCGTGCGAAGGCACAGGCTGAACTGGATGGAACCATGCGGCAACTCGCGTACGCATATCCAGAAACAAATTCAAACATGCGCGGCGAGGTAATTCCCTTCTGGCTTGCGCCGCGCGGACCGCAGCGCCTGTTGGCCAGCAGCCTGGCGATCTTGCAGGGAATCATGTTGCTCTTGCTACTGGCAGTCTGTACGAACACAGCGAATCTCATGCTTGCGCGTACCAGCACGCGAGTTCGTGAAATCGGCGTGCGCCTCTCAATCGGCGCCGGACCCTGGCGGGTCGCAAGCCTGCTTCTCACCGAGAACCTGGTGCTGGCGTTCCTCGGTGCTTGCCTGGGAGCGGCGATCGCGGTTTGGGGTACAGACGCGCTGCGCGCAGTGCCCACCATCGGCGCGTTTCCTATCAGGTTTCAGACCAGAGTGGATTTAGTGGGCCTCGCTTTCGCGATGCTGTTGGGACTCGTGTGCGGCCTCATCTTCGGGATACTTCCGGCAGTGCAACTCGCGCGCATCAACCCGCAGCTGGCACTTCGATCGGGCTTAGGAACCGCTGCCACGCCCAGCCGGCTTCGAAACGTGCTGATGGGAGCCCAAGTCGCACTTGCGTTGATGGTGCTCGTTGTGGCGGCACTGTTCTTCCGCAGCTTCCAGGAGACCCGGGCAATGGACCCCGGATTCCGGCGCGATGGTGTGTTGCTGGCTGCTTATGATCTAACAGGACGTGGCATGGACGCGTCCTCGGAACGAGCTTTTGCCGGCCGGCTGCTGGAGCGAATTCGCACTCTGCCCTCCGTGGAATCAGCCGCCATCGCCACATCCGTCCCGCTCGATATTCACGGCTTGCCGCTGAGAGCTTTCACTATTGAGGGATTAGCTCGGCCCAACGCGGCTCCAGATCAAGCTCTGAGCAATACGGTTACTAAAGGATATTTCGGAACAATGGGTATCCCATTTCGCGTCGGAGAAGATTTCGCAGATCTCAATGATGCTGTCACCCCGCCTCAGGCCATCGTCAATGAAGAATTCGTCCGGCGCTATTTAGAGAATGCTGAGCCAATCGGACGGCGCATCGAAACTCGAAGGGGGAGCTATCGGATTGCCGGCGTCGTGCGGACCTCGGTCTACGAATCGTTCGGCGAGCGCCCAGCGCCGATCATCTATCTTTCTTATCGCGACGTTCCAGCGCCGATGGGTGAGATTCATATTCGCACTCGCACGGGTGCCGAATCGATGCTTGCGTCCGACCTGCGACGGATTGTCCGCGAGCTCGATCCGACGCTCAACATATACGACGTCCGCACGATGAACGAGCATGTTGAGAAGAGTGCAATGCTGCGCCGCATTCCGGCACAGATGTTTGTTGTGCTAGGCCCTTTACTACTGGTGCTTGCTGCCATCGGAATCTATGCGGTAGTTGCCTACTCCGTGGCTCAGCGAACCGCCGAAATCGGCGTAAGGTTGGCGCTCGGCGCAACGGCACGGCAGGTTGTGGGTCAAATCATGGGCGAGACTTTACGAGTCGTCTACGTTGGCGCGATGACCGGCTTGCTGATAGCTTTCATCATCGATATTCACGTCGCCCGTGGAGCTATCTACCTTCCGGCCTTCGTCGGCGTGCCCGTCATCTTGATGTTGGTCGCCACAGGCGCCTGCTGGATACCGGCCCGCCGCGCCAGCCGGGTCGACCCGATGGTAGCGCTCAGGCACGAATAAGATTCCGACAAAGCGCCCGAAGCTGAATCCGCTTGCTGACGCGGGCGGGGAGCCACGGTTTTGGCTCCGAACCTCCTGTTTTTGTTTGCAAGGAAGTTGACGTTTTCGAGAACTTTTATTCGTCGCCCTGAACGATCGCGACGCCGTTAGCCGCGCCATTGATGGTTGCCGCGGGCTGCAGCAAGGTCAGGTTGCCCTCTTCGTCAACGCTGAAGATCGACAGGTGCGAGACGGAGCCCCTACCGTCAATCACAGCAACGAAGTGTTTTCCCGAGGCGATGTCGGTGGGATCGCCGTTAAGTGATGCCGCAACCGCCGCGTCTTGCACAATCTTCTGCCCATAGACGGCATAGCGCGACACGCTTTGGCTTGGCGAATTGCTCGAGAATAGAAAAGGCCCTACCAGTGTCAGCCAGCAAGGAGCGCTCTGGGTGCCCGAACCGGTAACGGTCAGGACGCTATCGTCACGGACGAGGCTGATTTCGTTGGCGTGAGCGATGGTGACGTAGGCGTCGCTGCCGCGCGTAACGAGCCCAAACGGCGTGTTGACGTTGGCCGGAATGTTCTTCACCAGAGTAGGCAGCCCACTCACCGTCCCATCAGTAAGGAGGTTGACGGTCTCAACCGTGTTACTTTTTTCAGTGACGATGAGCTGATTGTCGACAACACCGACCTGCGCCGCGCTCCCATCAGCCTTGAGCAGCGGAGCAAATCCATCGGCGTTGGAATTCACATGATTCTCATCCATGGCGTGGGATTCGACGCCGGTTGTTCCGAGGATGTACAGATGGCCGTTGCCGAAGGCGACGCTGACAGGACTCGAACTGGTTGACACTAGCTGCTTGAGCTCGAAGCTGTTGTGTCTACGTTCAAAAATGGACACAGAGTTGGAACCGAAATTCACAACCGCGACGAGGCTTTCCCGCGCTTCGATACCCCCAGCATTGCCGGAGACGCCGCCCCGGCCTTGTGTAGAAACTGTTTGAATCAGATTGCCGCTGGTGTCGTAAACCAGGAGCTGATTCGGCGATGCATTTGAAGACGTGACCACTAACGGTTTCTCGTCGGTATCGGCCGCAATAGCAGCGGCTGATACGACTAGTAGAAACGAAACGCTTAGGAAAGCAAGAATCTTCATTGGTATGTTCCCCTTAGTCGGTGATCGATGCACGCTCCAGAAGTCAGTCGGAGGGGATGGAGCGTTCATCGTCGGAAGTGTCTTCGCGAGAACGCCGAGAAAGTTACGGCTTGATTTGAGGGTTTTGCGGAACAGTGCGTGCGTGTTTAAACAAGAAGAACGCCTCGGGTGTTGGGGCTGAAAATCAGACTAGGGGGGAAGGCGGGGCAAATAACCCCGCCGAAGGCTGGCAACTCCCGACAGAATTATGCGGCTTTGACGAGCTTGATGAACGACTGCGGGTCAAGACTCGCACCGCCCACCAGAGCGCCGTCGAGTTCCTTCTCTTTCATTAAGCTCTCGATGTTGTCCGGCTTGACGCTGCCTCCGTACAGAATGCGCAGCCGTTGCGCTGCGTCCAGTCCGAAGCGCTTTTCGGCCTCGGCTCGAATCAAGGCATGAGCTCGAGCAGCGATCTCCGGCGTCGCGGTTTGACCGGTTCCGATAGCCCATACAGGTTCGTAGGCTATCACAACCTTCGAGAATTGCTCTTCCGTCAGCCCGGCGACACCCGCCGCAAACTGCTCGATAAGCACTCGCTCCGTCTTGCCACCTTTGCGGTCCTCCAGTTTCTCGCCCACGCAGATAATGGGAGCAAGCCCCGCTTCTAGCGCGGCCTGCGTTTTGCGAAGGACGTCGGCGTCGGATTCATGGAAGTACTGACGGCGTTCGCTGTGCCCGACCAGCACCCAGCGGCAGCCAGCGCTCAAGAGCATATCGCCACAGATCTCCCCGGTCACCGCGCCCTCTTTTCCCCAGTAGAGATTTTGTCCCCCGATTTGGGTTACCGTTCCCGCCGCGGCGCGGACAGCAGCTGAGATTGTTACAAAGGTGGGGCAGATAATCACATCACAACTGCTGATGCCTGCCACCAAGGGGTTGAAGTGCTGAAAAAACTCGACCGTCTGCTGTTCGGTCTTATACATCTTCCAGTTGCCTGCAATGATTCGTCTTCTCATGAAACCTTGTTTTGAGGTCCTTTCCAAATGTCATTCAAAAAGCTCGTCCCTTGCGGGATGTGGGTGCCGAAGTTCTCGGCCACTGTCTGGCCGATGTCGGAGAGAGTTGCGCGCGTGCCGAGGCTCACGCCGGGCTTAACCTGCGGCCCGAATACGAGCAGCGGTGTGTACTCGCGCGAATGATCGGTGGACGGCGTGGTGGGATCGCAGCCATGGTCAGCCGTAAGAATCACCAAATCCCGTTCCCGCAGATTCAACGAGGGCAGCCAGACATCGACGGATTCGAGAGCCGAAGCATAGCCTTCCACGTCATTGCGATGACCATATAGCTGGTCGAAGTCGACCAGGTTCGCGAATACGAGACCTGTTGTCTGCTCCCGCAGTGCAACGCTGATCTTGTGCATACCGTCGCCGTTGTTCTTGGTTTTTACGTAACGGTCGATGCCCCGATGCAGGAATATGTCGGCGATCTTGCCGATGCTGTAGACGGGGACGTGTTTCTCCTGGAGTTGATCCAACAACATGCCGGGCGGCGGAGGCACTGCGAAGTCCTTGCGGTTTGGCGTTCGGACAAAAGCACCGGGATTGCCCTGGAACGGACGCGCAATCACTCGTCCCACTTCGTGCGGCCCACGCAGCAGATCCCGGGCAATCTGACAGATATGATAGAGCTCATCGAGAGGAATCACATCCTCATGTGCTGCTATCTGGAACACGCTGTCGGCAGAGGTGTAAACGATAGGGAAACCGGTGCGAACATGTTCTTCGCCAAGTTCTTTGATGATTTCGGTTCCAGAGGCGGCCTTATTGCCAAGCGTCTTCCGTCCGATGCGTGATTCAAACTCGCGCATGACTTCGGGCGGAAAACCATCCGGGTAAAGCGGGAAGGGCTTCGCCAGATGGATGCCGGCCATCTCCCAATGACCGGTGGTCGTATCTTTTCCCGGCGAAGCCAAGGCGCACTTGCCGAATGCACCGGCTGGCTGCTCGACTGGATCAAGTCCATTTAGAGGCTTGATATTCGCCAATCCCAGGCGGCGAAGATTCGGAAGGGTAAGTTGCCGTCGCTTTGCGATGTTGCCGAGAGTATCGCTGCCGACATCCCCGTAAGCGGCGGCGTCGGGCATTTCCCCGATTCCCACACTATCCAGCACAATCCAAACCACGCGGTCAAATGGGGAACTCATCGTGACTCAGTCTGGATCATCAGTTTGCCTGCGTAGCCATAGGCGGCGCAGTGGCGCCAGTTGCCGCGAGAGCGTCGTTAATACGTTCAGTTACTAGGTCAACGAAATTCCTGGGCGAAAAGCCAACCAGCTTGCTGTACACATCGCCATTGCGGCCGAGTAACACCGTCGTGGGGAGGTCCTGGATGCTGAGGGCTGCCACCAGGCCGTCTTCGAAGTAGATACCGAAATCCCACTTCTGGTCCTGCAGGAAGCGGGGAACCAGTGAACGGTCCGTGTCAGCATTTACCTCGAGAAACACGACGCGGTCGTCGGCCTTGAAATGAGTTCTCAGCTGTTCAAATAGCGGGTGTTGAACCCGGCACGGCTGGCACCAGGTGGCCCAGAAATCCATGACGATCACTTTGCCTTTTAAGGACAACAGCGGGAGCTTCGCCCCTTCCAGACCAGAGAGTTGAAAATTGATCGGCTGGGTGGCCGGCGTGTTGCCATAGCGCTGCCGCCTTTGCTCCGCCAGCGCAGTCATCTGATCGTAGCTCGTCAGGACGATGTCCCCCAGTCCGGATTGCGACTTATGGGTCTTCAAGTAGAGTTCGGTAAGCTTCTGCCTGTCGCGCACATGTCCCTCACCAGAATCGGTCATCGCGAACGCGTTGGCATACCAGACCACCCCTTCGTCGTACTTCCCTTCCTTCTCGAGCCACCGGCCGACTGCCCGTGCGGAATCCGCGGAAGCAAACTCGTCGAAGCCTTTCTTCGCGGCCACAACAGCTTCGGCTAACTGGCCTAGGGTCCCCAACGCATTGGCCTGAATCACGAGAGAGTCGCCCAGCATCCTCGCGAGTTCGAAACGTTTCTGCCCTTTTTCACGGGGATTCGCCTCGCGCTCCAGTACCTTGCTGTTTTCCCGGAGCACTTGCTCCAGCCGTTTGCCGAAGTCGAGAGCCGTTGCGGCGGCTTTCGGGTCCTCAGATGAGTTCAGAGCGCGGGCGGTGACCCCCAGCACACTAATATCATTCGGGTCTTGCGCCAGCAGACGCTCTCCATAAGTTGCGATGCGGCGATTGTCCTTCAGATCGCGCGAAGCCTGGAACAAACCACGCGTGATCTCAGTTTTGTGTTTCGCGTCGGGATATTTGAGAAGGAACTTCTCCATGTCGCGCACAAAATCAATCGGACTGCGGTTCGACTCCTGGATCAACAGCGCGAGTTCCTGATCTTCCGATTGCGGGGCTTGCTCAGAAAGCGTTGTCTTGCCCGCAGCCGCCACTGGCGCATGGTTGGAGTCCGGCGCAGCTTGCTGCGTTTCCGCAAGCGAATATAAAGGAGCCGATGCCATTAAGGCCAGGTAGAAGACACAGAGAACCCGATTCATCATTGATTCTTAGCCTGTGGATTCTTGGCGTCAGTGCCGTTTTCACCAGCCCCTTTGGCGTCAGGTTTTGCTTCAGGCGGATTGGCCGCCTCGAACTCGTCCTTCAAGCGAGCCGCGCGGTCGCGGGCTAAGTGCATGATGGATTCCTGCTTGGTAATGCGTGTCAGAAGTGGGAGGAACTGCTGCGGAGTAACGAGTTCCTTGTCTATCCAGAGTGACTCCACTAAGCTCAAGGCCTGATTCACGCCGAGGTGATCAAAGTGGACCGTGCGATCAAGATAACCCCAAGCTTGTTCCGTCGAGCTGATCCTCTCAAAGAGTGCCAGCAACTGCTGCGCGGGAACTTCAACGCTGTAATTGAAAACTGCCTCCGTCGCGGCCCCTGTCTCGGGTTCATAGCGAAACGTCTTCTTGCCTGTGTTGGCAACCTTGAGACCCGATTCCAATTGAGACTTGAAGAAACCCAGTTGTTCGGCGAGAGAGAAAAGCTTGGCCGCATCGGCTGGAGTAAGCGTTGATGTTAGCGGACGGTCGTCATCCGGTGCTTCCTTGTACTCGAAGTTACCGGTCTTGTCGACGGCGATCGAAACATACGCCGGAACGCTTCCCGGAAAGCTCTTGGTAAACGTGACTCGAGGGGTACCGACGGCCGCCCAAGCGCTTGCCACCGCGAGCATGGCGGCTAGCAGCAACCTGAAGGTCCAGCCGGAGATCCTCTTCATGAATGCGCCTCTATCGCCGCGGTAAAAGGCGCTCGCGTGGCGTGGCAAATCGCGACGGCCAGTGCATCCGAAACATCGTGTGAAGCCATCTCGGTGTCGATCTGTAGTATCGAGCGAACCATCATCTGTACTTGCTGCTTCTCTGCTCTGCCATAGCCAACAACACTCATCTTTACTTCGAGTGGCGAGTACTCGCCCAGCGGAAGCCCGGCCTCGGCGGCAATCAACAGAACCACCCCGCGAACATGGGCGAGTTTCAAGGACGACTTCGCATTGACAGCGTGAAAAACTTCCTCCACTGCGACAATCTCCGGCCGGTAGTCGCCGCAAATCCGCCGCAGTTCGGTAGCAATCATCGCAAGCCTGCTTCCCAGATCAACCGACGTCCGCGTGCGGATCACACCCGCGGCGATAAACTGATGGCGGCGGCCATCGCTTGAAATCACACCATAGCCGGTACGTTCCGTCCCGCAGTCCACGCCAAGAATTCGCATTTCGGTAGCTGCCGACCGCGCCGGCTAGCCCAACCTATGTAAGCGCCTCGATTTCGGCGTCGTCGAACTCATAGTTGCCGTAAACGTTTTGAACGTCGTCCTGGTTATCGAGAACATCGTAAAGCCTCATCATGGCTTGGGCGTTCTTGCCTTCCAGTTTCACGGTGTTCTTGGGCACCATCGCTATCTCGCCTGATTCAGTCGGGATATTGGCATCTGCCAGTGCTTTCAACACGGCGTCGTGGGCCTCGGGTGGGGAAAGGACTTCCCAGGTACCGCCCTGATCTCGGATGTCATCGGCGCCGACTTCGAGCAGAATACCCATTAACTCGTCTTCGGTGGCCTTGTCTCCTTCAATGAAGATCTGGCTCTTGCGCTCGAACATCCAAGCGACGCTGCCGTGTTCACCGAGGTTGCCACCATTCTTGGAAAACGCATGACGGATCTCGCTAACTGTTCGATTACGGTTATCGGTGGCAACAGATACCAGCACGGCGGCGCCGCCCGGGCCGTAACCTTCAAACAGGATTTCGTCAATCTGGCCGCCTTCCAACTCGCCCGTGCCGCGCATGATGGCGCGTTTGATGTTGTCGGCAGGCATGCTGGCGGCCTTGGCGGCCAGCACCGCGGTTCGCAGGCGGGGGTTGCCGTCGGGATCACCGCCGCCTCCACGGGCAGCGATCATGATTTCCTTGATGAGACGGGTGAAGATCTTGCCGCGCTTGGAATCGAGGGCGGCCTTCTTGTGCTTAATCGTGGCCCATTTACTATGTCCGGACATGAGAAAACCTCGGTTAACTTGCTCTTAACTTTCGAGGATATCAAAGATGGGAAGTGGAGCAATGCCACGGCGAAGCAGCCTTTCGAACCTATAATCGTCCAGCCGGCTCCGCTGGTCGCCGATTCCCAACCTGGTTTCTTAACGTTTCTGCCAGGAGCCTGCAATCTCTTCGAGCGATCTTCCCCTGGTCTCCGGCAACAGGAATACGAAACCAACGAAAACGGCGCACATGGCGGCATAGAAGAGGAAGGCACCCGATGGAGTGAGCAGTCGCACCGCGGTTAAGAATGTGTTCGTAACCAAAATACAGGCACCCCACAAAGCGGCGGTTGCTATAGACATCGCTCGTCCACGAAGCGACGTGGGGAAGATCTCGGCGATGTAGATCCACACGCCCGGTCCGACCCCCGTCGCAAACGCTGCCACGTACACGAGTATGGAGCCGATTACAAACGGGAAAGGTGTCGAAATGGAGCGGAAGCCCTGGCTCAAAGCGATCAGGGAAACCGCCATGATGCCGGCGGAAGTGGCCAGCAACACGCGCCGCTTCACGCGGTCAACGATTGCAATCGCGATCAGAGTGAAGACCAAGTTCACCGCCCCGATCAGAACATTGGCTCCCACCGCGCTCTGGCTGTTTACGCCCGTATGCTCCTTAAACAGGACTGCGCCGTAATACAGCACGGTGTTGATGCCGCTGATCTGTTGCAGCACGGCTAGGCATATGGCGAGCGCCAGTGGCTTGCGAAGCTGTCGAAGTAAAGTGCTCGCGCCAGCCTTTTCCGCCAGGGCAGCCTCCGTTATCTCTCGAACCTCCGAAGCCGCAGCCGATGGACCATGCAGTGTCTGCAGAATGATGCGCGCGGCGGTCTCTTGTCCCTTTTCTATCAGCCAGCGAGGACTCTCTGGAATGGTCAGGACACACAAGGCGAAGATGGCGGCCGGCAAGGCCGCCGATCCGAACATCCAGCGCCAACTGGAGGTGCCGAGAAAGGAGAACGCCCAACTTGCCAGATACGCGACCAGAATGCCAGTGACGATGGCCAGCTGATTCACCGTGACGAGTCGTCCGCGTTGGCTGGCCGGCGCAAGCTCCGCCAGATAAACAGGCGCAAGAGTGGACGCCATCCCGATGCCGAGACCGCCGATGGCCCGAGCGACAAGAAAGAACTCAAAGGTGCGTGGCACCGCCGAACCCAACGCAGACAGAAAGAAAAGCACTCCGCTGAGAAGTAGCAGTTTCTTACGTCCGTAGCGATCACTCATCGGACCGGCCATCAAGGCTCCCGCCAGGCAGCCCCACAATAAGCTGCTGGCCGCGAACTCTGTCTGGCCTTCCGAAAGGCGGAACGTCACCCGAAGGAAAACGAGTGCGCCGTTGATCACGGCGGTGTCATATCCGAACAGCAGTCCAGCGGCGCCGGCAACCGCGACAATGCGATAGATCGAGCGGCTCAGTCCGGTTGAAACGATAGGACTCCCCGAGAGTTCCAGGTTGGAATCAGGCAGATTGCTCAAGACTTGCGATCCTGGGAATGAAAGGAATTGCTGGCTTTCACAGAAGGAATGTATCATAAAGGAGCATTGTCATGCTCGCTTATTAGTCTTTCGAGCATTTTCGCGAGGGGTGTCGTTGATGTTTGAAGCGCCTTCCGGTCTCGAGAAGTTCACGACCTTCGTGGACTGGGGAAGTGGTGCGCTGAGTGGCGATGGCATTCACGAGTCCACCAAACTGCTTGGCCAGATGCAGGGAATGTTCCAGGATGCAGAGCGCTGGAGCCAGATGGACCCAGCCACGTCTGTTTACCGCGTTCAGTATTGGAAGCCAGTGCCGGATGGAACTGCCGGTGGCCTGTTTTGGGGGAATTCGACGGTTCTCCCTGGCAAGGTGGGCGACGAATTCTTCATGACGAAGGGTCACTTCCACGCCCAGTTGGATCGCGCCGAGTATTACGCAACTGTGTCGGGAGAGGGGCTACTACTGCTCATGGATATGCATCGCAAAACGGAGTGTCTTTCGATGAAGGCAGGGAGGGTGCATTACATTCCTGGCGGCACGGCACACCGCGTTGTCAATACGGGAACGGAACCCCTCGTGTTGCTTGCCTGTTGGTGTAGTGACGCAGGGTATGACTACCGGACCATCGCGGACCGGGGATTCAGCGTTCGCGTCATTGACGTTGATGGCCGGCCATCCATCATCCCCCAGCCATGACTGCCCCGGCAATCGCAGTCGACATGGGCGGCTCGCACGTGACGTGTGCCCTGCTTCGAGGCCAGGAGATTCTTTCGTTCCGGTCCATCAAAGCGTACGATGAGCCACTGAAGGCAGTGCTTCCACGCGTCCAGACGGAGGTGGAGCAACTGCTTGCGTCGCAGGAAATTCCGGCGGCGGAGTATCTCGGGCTGGCGGTAGGGTTTTGCGGTATCACCGACTCGGAGAACGACACCGTTATCGCGACCAACGGAAAGTTCGAAGATGCCTGCGGCTTTGATTTTCGTGGTTGGGCGCGTCACGCATTTGGCCTTCGCTTGCGCCTGGAGAATGATGCGCGACTGGCGCTGCTCGGCGAGAACTTTGCGGGTGCCGCCCGGAACTACAGTGATGCGGTCATGGTCACCTTGGGCACGGGAATTGGTGGCGTTGCGATGTTGAACGGCAAGCTGTTGCGCAGCCACAGCGGAAGGGCCGGCGTCATCGGCGGACACCTGCCGTTGGTGATGAACGGACGGCGCTGTAATTGCGGCAATGTGGGATGCGCGGAGGCAGAAGCTTCAACGTGGGCGCTGCCCATGGTCTGCCGCGAATGGCCCGGTTTTTCTGAAAGCTCTCTTGTCACCGCCAGCCACCTCGATTTTCAAAGCCTGTTTCTTCACGCTGACCGCGGCGACCGCATCGCAGGGCAGGTATTGGATCGTTGCATCCAGGTCTGGTCCGCCCTAACGGTCGCGCTGATACACGCCTATGATCCCCAAGTAGTCGTCTTTGGCGGCGGTGTGCTCAAACGCGCAGCCGATATCCTGCCTCGAATTCGGAAGCATGTCGAGCAGCATGCTTGGATTCCGGCCGGATCCATCGCAATTGTCGAGGCGCAGCTATCCTCGCACGCGGCGCTGTACGGCGCGGTCCCTCTGCTTACGGACGGGGGTGGACATTGACAACGAACTACGATAAGTTCCCCCGGGTACTGGTTACCGCGAACGACGGAGACTGCGCCACCGGATGGGCGGAGGTCGTGGCACAGCTATCACTGGAGCTGCTTGCCCGTCCCCGATGCGTGCTGGTGATCGAATGCTATCCCGGCGTGGATCTTGAAGAGGTGCAGCGCGAACTGGTGAATCCCTTGATACCACAGCGGTGCATTCTGGCGGCGGAAGCCTTAAAAAGCCCCGCGGAGTTGGACAGCCAATTCGCGGAGTGCCTCGGTCAGGATGCCGTCTTCGGCAAAATGCAACCTTGGAGCATGGCAGACTTTCTGTCGGCAGAGCGGATTAGCGATGCCCGTTCTGAAGTGCGTTCGTCTGGCGATGGACTGACCGTCATCCTCGGAACTGGTGCAACCGCAATGGCCGAAGAATGGGATCTGCTCATTTATGCGGACCTGGCGCGGTGGGAGATCCAGAGGAGACAAAGGGAACATCGCGTCGGAAACCTGGGCGCAGAGAATTCGTCTGCTCCGCCAAGCCAGCTATACAAGCGCGCCTATTTCGTTGACTGGCGAGCTGCGGATCGAACCCGCCACGATGTCTTCGAACAAATCGATTACCTGCTGGATACGAACGTGCCAGATGATCCACGAATGATCAGCGGAGAGCTGTATCGTGCAGGACTCGAGAGAGTTTGTCATCGGCCCTTTCGGGTGGTGCCTTTCTTTGATCCAGGTCCTTGGGGAGGCGAGTGGATGCGCACTCACTTCGACCTTCCGTCCGAGCCGCCGAACTTCGCCTGGTGTTTCGATTGCGTGCCGGAAGAGAATAGTCTCCGGCTGGGGTTCGGCTCTCGCTTTGTCGAGCTTCCGGCTTCCACGCTTGTTCATCAGCATCCGCGCGAGTTACTTGGCGAGGATATAGTCCGCAGATTCGGCGCCGAATTCCCGATCCGCTTCGATCTTCTCGACACTGTTGGCGGGGGCAACCTCTCGCTGCAGGTGCATCCGCTGCCCGATTACATTCGCGAACAATTTGGCATGCCCTATACGCAGGACGAGAGTTACTACATTCTCGACGCGGAAGCAGATGCGATCGTCTATCTGGGCTTTCGGGAGGGCGTGGACCGGAAACAGTTTGAGATCGATCTGCGGGCGGCTCAGGAGGGCCTCGCGCCATTCCCGGCGGAGCGATACATCAATTCGTGGCCAGTCCGGAAGCACGCTCACTTGTCGATCCCGGCAGGCACGATTCATTGCTCAGGACGGAACTCCATGGTGCTTGAAATCAGCGCCACGCCCTACATCTTTACGTTTAAGCTTTGGGACTGGAATCGTCCCGGACTGGACGGCAAGCCTCGCCCTATCCATCTGGATCACGGATTGGCCAACCTGCAGTGGCGTCGAACCACTGATTGGGTGCGTGCGAATCTAGTCAACCCGATAACACCTGTTGCCAATGGCCCGGGATGGCGCGAAGAGTCAACCGGCCTTCACACATTAGAGTTCCTCGAAACACGGCGGCATTGGTTCACCGTGCCGGTAGATCATGACACCCATCGAACAGTTAACGTCTTGAACCTGGTTGAAGGTGATGAAGCAATCGTCGAGAGCCCGACCGGCGCCTTCGATGCATTTCCAGTGCACTACGCGGAAACATTCATCGTGCCAGCAGCCGTGGGGGCGTACCGTATCCGGCCGGCGAAGCCAACCGCTTCTCCGCTGGCAACCATGAAAGCGTTTGTGCGAAAGGCGCGGCCATGACGTTCGATCCCGGATTCGACTTGCGGCTCCGTGAGCATAGCCTGGCCTTCGATTATGGTGAGGGCGTCTTCGGCCCTGAGCCCGAGTATCGCTCCTTGGACGCCATACGCCCCAGCCTCAAAGATCCGCGTTGTGACGGGCCCGATCCCGTCTACGGGATCGTAATGGACGTTGGCGAAAAAGCCGACCGTGCGGATCTCGAGCGCCGGATGCTCTTGTTTGGCGCGGTTGCTTATGCTGCCGGACGATTAGGAGAAGAGCCCGTGCGTAGCCAGGGGCACGTTCATCATGTCTCTCCACACTGCGGGTGGTCTACGCCGGAGCTATTTGAAATCTGGGACGGCAAAGCAGTCATTTATATGCAGGAGTTCACGATGGATGAACCGGGCCGTTGCTTTGCTATCAGTGCCGAGCAGGGCGATGTCGTGACCGTTCCTCCGCAGTGGGCTCACGCAGTGATCAACGCCGATCCAAACAGTCGCATGGTCTTCGGTGCCTGGTGCGATCGTCAATACGGATTCGTCTACGACGGGGTCCGAGCACACGGCGGCCTCGCTTACTTTCCCGTATTGGCGGAAGGCGTCCAGATCAACTGGGTGGCGAATCCGCGCTACAACCGGAACCACCTTCATGTGCGCTCAGCGCGCCCCTACCCGGATCTTGGACTTAGCTTGGGAGTGCCGATTTATCGCCAGTATAAGAACGACCCACAGTCTGTTACTTGGGTAAGTGATCCGGGCCGCTTTTCAGAACGATGGAAGCACTTCGAACCGTAGAGAGTGACATGAGTCAAGTGGAAGAGACCCAGGACAAAGGCTCCAAGCAGGAGATTCGGATGTCGGCGATTCTGCGGCGAGTACGCCAGGACGGCGCGGCTACCGTCGAGAAGCTCTGCCTGGAACTGGAGGTTTCCGTTCACACCATACGCCGCGACCTCCAGGACTTGGAAGACCGCGGCTTGCTTCGGCGTACGCATGGGGGCGCAGTGGCGATTGAGCCCCTCTTCTATGAGCCCTTTAAACTGGACCGGTCTTTCCAGGAACAGGTGGGCAGCTTCCTTGAAGAAAAGAGGAGAATCGCCCGGGCCGCAGCCGACCTCGTTCACGAAGGAGATGTAGTCGCTCTCACTGCCGGGACGACTACCACGGAAACAGTTCGTAATCTACCTCTTGAACGGCGTATCACCGTGGTGACAAACACCGTAAATGTGGCCATGGAGCTGTCCAAGCGAAAAGATCTTGAAGTTCATGTCACCGGCGGCCATCTTCGCGGAGACTGGTTCTCGCTGGTAGGTCCTGCCGCTATCGAAAGCATGAGGAATGTCTTGGTAGATACCCTCTTCATCGGTGTGAATGGAATTGACTCCGTGCGAGGCCTCACCTGTTACAGCCCCTATGAGGCCGAGATCAACCGCGCCATGGTACGGCAGGCGAAGCGAAAGATTGTCGTGACCGATCACAGCAAGTTCGGCGTGACCGCAAGCTGGCTGATCTGTGACATCGCCGAAATCGATCTGATCATCACCGACAGCGGGGCGACCGACGAGATCCTCGACCCCTTCCTGAAGGCAGGGGTGGAAGTGCGGCGCGTCTAGAGAATAGGGCGCAAGGACTCAAGCTCGTTTCAATCGTGGTTCTTAAGCCGAAGCGCCTTCGGCCGTTTGCAGTTGTTTGAGCCAGGGTGTCAGGGGACGACGCTTCGTTTTGTTTGACCAAGCCGAGTCAGCCAGTGCCGCTTCCTGACCGCGGCTAGCCAGCCAAGTGTTTCTGAGTTCATCTGCCAAGGCCCCGTGAGTGCGGTGCAATGCTTGCCAGGAAAGCCATGGCATCAGGGTCATCTCGCCTGGATGCATCCGGGTTGCCGTTGTAGGACTGCTGTGGATACTCGGCCCGCAAAGATAGGCCCGTTCTGGCTAGGGTCCCGGGGGCGTGAAAACAGTCTGGCGGAGAGGGAGGGATTCGAACCCTCGGTAGCGCTTTATGGCACTACGACGGTTTAGCAAACCGCTGCTTTCGACCACTCAGCCACCTCTCCGTCTTTGGGCGTGGTCTCTCGAAGTTTAGCATAGGCGCCGAGCCACCCATCTTCGCGGAAGACTGCTGCTAAAACCCTCGCTCCAAGGGCATCGCGAGCGGTGACTCCAGCAGAAAATCGGCCGTCCTCATTTCAGCGATCGCTTCGCGGATAGCTTGCTCCTTGGTACTAACGGTCGTCAGCACAAACGGCAGATCGCGCCAGTTCTCCGACGGCAGTTGCAGGATCGCATCCAGGCTGATCTTATGTTTTGCGAGGATTCCTGCCAGCGTGGCGATAATACCAGGGCGATCTTCCACGCGAAAACGCACGTAGTAGGCCGACTCGAATTCGGTAATCGGTAGCGGCCGGTATTCGCCCAGCCGCTCGTGAGCGAAGGGGCTGACACGGGCCGGACTTCCGAAACGGATTTCGCGGGCCACTTTCATCAGGTCGCTGACCACCGCAACACCCGTCGGCGTCGATCCCGCGCCACGCCCGTAGTAAAAGGTGTCTTCGCCGTACAACCCTTTCACCCAAATCGCGTTGTATGCGCCCTTGACGTTAGCTAGGATCGTCGAAGATGGCACCAGGCAGGGCCTCACCGACAGCTGCAGGCCTCTGCTGGTTTGACGCGCCGAGCACAGCAGCCGGATCGTGTGGCGAAGCTGGTGGGCATAATCGAAGTCAACCGGCAGAATGCGCCGGATGCCCTCTGTGAAAATGTCGGCCGGCGTCAGCTTCTCGCCGAACGCGAGCGCGGCCAGAATCGCCAACTTCGAACGGGCGTCCAGCCCGTCGACGTCGGCCGAGGGATCGGCCTCCGCGTAGCCCAGGCGTTGCGCGTCCGACAACACGCTGTCGAACGAGGCGTTGCTGCGCTCAATCTCCGTAAGGATGAAGTTGCTGGTGCCGTTAAGGATGCCAAAGAGCCCTGTGACGCGGTCGCCCGCAATTCCTTCCCGCAGCACGGCGTGAATCGGTATTCCTCCCGCCACGCTCGCCTCCATCGCCAAGTTCACGCCGCCGGCAATCGCGGATTGCCATAATTCAGCTCCACGCAGTGCCATCAACTCTTTGTTGGCCGTGACCACAGACTTATGAGAGTGGAACGCGCCCTCAATCAATTGCCCCGCCGTCCCGATGCCGCCGATCAGCTCAGCAACGATATCCACTTCCGGATGAGCCACTACCTCGCGCCAATCGGTCGTTCGAAGGACGGAGGCATCCAGGCCCGGCAACGATTTGGTGTGAATGCTGCGACTGCAAACGGCCTTCACCCGTAGCGGGAATCCCAGTTTCTCTTCGATCGAATGCGCATTCTCGGCCAGGATCTGGAGCGTGCCCGTGCCCACGTTTCCAACGCCGACGATGCCGACTCCTACTTCCATCCCGGTAGACTCCCTTCGTGGATATTTGACGCGCTTACATGCAGGTTCATGTGAGGTTTATGATAGCAACGGTATGCGCCTATCCCGTTCGAGACCGGCTGCGTTCGCAGCGCTGTGCCTGTTCGTTCTCCAGACGGGGGCGTGGTCCCAAAACCCTCAGTATCCAACGCCTCAATTGCCCAATCTCCACGACAACGACGACCACAAGCTGCCGAACGGCAAATCGCAGAAAGATGCCCTGGCAAAGTCGGAACACGACAAGGCTCTAAAGGAGGCGAACGACTTGCTGGCACTGGCGCAGCAGTTGAAAGACGAGATTCAAAAGGCCGGCGATCACGTGGTCCCCATGTCGTCCGTTAAGAAAACCGAAGAGATCGAGAAGATGGCCAGGCGAATCCGCGGCCGCCTGACAGAATGAATCCGGTGCAGGCAAAAGCTAGCGTCTGATACTCTGTCGTTTCAGCACGGAATCTGAGAGGAGAGCATGCCGATTACACGCGAGAAGAAGCAACTGATGAGCGCCTCCGAGATCGACCGCACCCTTGTCCGGCTGGCGCACGAGATTCTTGAGAAGAGTCCCGATCTCGACAAGCTCGCCTTCATCGGAATCCGCCGTCGCGGCGTCCCGCTGGCGCAGCGGCTGGCCGCCAAGATCAAGAGCCTCGAAAACCGCACGATCCCAGTCGGAATCCTCGATATCACCTTGTACCGTGACGATCTCTCAACCGTTGCGGAGCGCCCGATAGTCAATTCCACTGACATCACGTTCTCCATCGTGGGGCGTGACATCATTCTGATGGACGATGTCCTGTACACGGGCCGAACCGTGCGCGCTGCCCTCGACGCCCTGTTCGATTATGGCCGTCCGTCTCGCGTCCAATTGCTGGTTCTGATCGACCGTGGGCATCGCGAGATCCCGGTCGCGGCCAGCTACATCGGCCGGGTGGTTGAGACCACGTCGAACGAAATCATTGAAGTGAAGTTCCAGGAGATCGACGATCACGAGCGAGTGCTGCTGGTGGAACGGGTGGCCGAAGCAGTGGAAACAAGTTAGGTGGCGGTTATGAAATCGGGGCTGCTAGGCATCGAGGGGTTAAGCCGCGCTCACATCGACGCGATTCTGTCGCGCAGTCATGACTTCCAACCACCCCCGAACGAACCCTTCAAGCGCTTTGATGTTTTGAAGGGCAAGACCATAGTCAACCTGTTCTTCGAAGCGTCCACCCGAACCAGGACCAGCTTTGAAATCGCTGCGAAACGTCTGGGCGCCGACGTCCTGTCCATTACCGCTTCGGCTTCCAGCGTCTCGAAGGGCGAATCGCTGGTGGACACCCTAAACACGCTGGGCGCCATGCGGCCCGATGCCATCGTCATGCGGCATGCGGCTTCGGGCGCGCCCCATTTCCTGTCCCGCTATCTTCCCGTGCCCATCATCAACGCGGGCGATGGTACGCATGAGCATCCCACCCAAGCACTTCTCGATGCGCGAACGATAATCGACCGCTGCCAGACGCTCGATAATCTTCGTATCGCGATCATCGGTGACATCGCCCACAGCCGGGTGGCGCGGTCGAACATTTATCTCCTCTCGAAGTTCGGGGTGCAGATTGTCCTCTGCGGGCCCGCTTCCCTCTTGCCCAGCGAGATGAAACAGATGGCGCCCGGAGTTGAATTGACCAGCGATATGCGCGAGGCGATCCGTGACGTGGACGTGATCATGATGTTGCGCGTGCAGCTGGAACGGCAGCACGAAGCCGCCTTTCCGGCGGACGAATATTTCTCCTTCTACGGTCTCCGGCCGGAGCACATCTTGCTGGCCAAGCCAAACGTCATCGTCATGCATCCCGGGCCTATTAACCGGGGGCGCGAGATCTCTTCCGAAGTGGCCGATTCCCAGCGCTCCGCCATCCTGAATCAGGTTGAAAACGGGATCGCCGTGCGGATGGCGGTCCTGGAAAGGGTGCTGGGCCAATGAGCGGACGCCTGGTAATCAAGAACGGGCGCGTTGTCGACCCGGCCCACAATGTCGATCGTGTCTGCGACGTGGCGATCGAAGACGGCAGCATTCGCGAGGTAGCCGAGGGAATCGACACCACCGGCAGTGAAGTGGTCGATGCCAGCGGACAAATCGTAGCGCCGGGCTTCATGGACATCCATGTTCACCTTCGTGAACCCGGCTTTGAATATGCTGAGACCATTGAAAGCGGGTCGCGGGCGGCTGCCGCGGGAGGATTCACTTCCGTGTGCTGCATGCCCAACACGCAGCCGGTAAATGACAACGCAACCGTCACGAGCTACATCAAGGAGCGCGCCCGGCAATTCGCGGTGGTGAATGTCTACCCGATCGGCGCCATCACCAAAGGGAGTGCCGGGGAGGAATTAGCGGCAATCGGATCCATGAAGCAGGCCGGCATCGTCGCCATTTCCGACGATGGCAAACCGGTTATGAATGCTCGCCTGGTCCGACGGGCTATGGAGTTTGCCCGGTCACTGGACATCCCGCTAATTGAGCACTGCGAAGACCTGCACCTGAGCGCGGGCGGCGACATGCATGAGGGCTTGGAGTCCGTGCGGCTTGGCCTTCGCGGCATTCCCCGCAGTTCCGAAGACGTCATGGTGGCACGCGATATCATCCTCGCGGAAGTCACCGGCGCGCGTTATCACGTCGCTCATATCTCGTCCAAGCACTCGGTCGAGATGGTTGCTTTTGCCAAGTCACGCGGCCTGCGAGTCACCGCGGAAGCGACCCCGCACCATTTCGTGCTGGCCGACTCCAACATGCACCCGTACGACAGTAACTATAAGATGAAGCCGCCGCTCCGCGAGCTTTGCGATGTGGAAGCGGTCACCAACGGGCTACTCAGTGGGGCTATCGACGCCATTGCCACCGACCACGCGCCGCATCCCGGCAGTGAAAAGATGCAGGAGTTCGAGCGCTGCCCGTTCGGCATCATCGGGCTGGA
>JBAUOG010001260.1:0-7295 GCA_049579625.1 Bryobacteraceae bacterium | reverse complement strand
ATATAAGCTCTTGGGTAAATTACGAGCTTTGGCCCTCCATGACTACATCGTTGCGCGCCGGATCGAAAACCTGGCGGGCAAGGTTGATATTGTGCACGTCTGGCCCATGGCTGCTAAGCGAACTTTGCAAGCCGCGTCGCGGCTTGGTATTCCGACAGTCTTGGAGAGGCCGAACGCGCATACTCGCTTCGCCTACGAGACCGTTCAACACGAGTGTCAACGATTGGGCATCGTCTTGCCACCTGGACACGAGTACGAATACAATGAAGACATTCTTCGACAGGAAGAAGAAGAATACCAGCTGGCCACCAGGATCCTGTGTCCATCCGATTTTGTTGTGAAGACTTTTGTCGACAAAGGCTTCAGCCGAGCGTCACTGGTTCGACATCAATACGGCTTCGACGAAACGGTCTACTATCCGCCGACGGAGCCGCGAGAACCAAAACGTGGTTTAACCATGTTGTTTGTAGGAGTAGCGGCGGTCCGTAAAGGAGTTCACTTCGCACTGGAAGCTTGGCTTAACTCTACAGCCCATCACGAGGGCAGTTTTCTAATCGCCGGCGAGTTTCTGCCGGCTTATCAGGAAAAATTGGCTCCGATGTTATCGCACCCAAGTGTTAAGGTACTCGGCCATCGCAATGACATCGCCGCACTGATGCGCCGCAGTGACATTCTCGTTCTTCCTAGTATTGAGGAAGGCTTTGGACTGGTGGTCGCTGAGGCCATAGGCTGCGGATGCGTTCCCCTGATTTCAGACGCATGCACTGAGATAGCTCGGGACATGGAAACCGGGCTGGTACATCGGGCCGGAGATGTGGGCACGCTTACGAGCCAGATCCGCATGTTGCACGAGGATCGGGCTTTGTTGGCGCGGCTTCGGGCTTCAGCACTGAAGTCAGCCAATTCCTTTACCTGGACAGCCGCCGGGGTCAGGCTCCTGGAAGTCTATCGAGAGGTGATCACAGCTTACGAGACAGGACGACTGACCAGCTCGATGCCGTACCAGCAAGGACATGCCTAGTGGAATTGAAGGGGCTTGCTTCGAACTTCCGTCATGCCGGCGGGCGGCACTTGCCGCTCAGCGCCGCGCCGCAGGGCTCGTGACCATTTAATAGTAGAGAGACAATCGTGCCAGAAGTTAAATCCTTACCAGATACAGAGTCCAACCTCGGGGAAACTGTCGCCTTCGTTCTCCGCGTCCTAAGAAGCCGGAAGTTGCTGATCCTCGGGCTGGCGGCGCTGTTGGCGGTCCTTACCGCGGCGGCCCTGCCGCTCGTCCCGAAGAAGTACAAGTCGGAGGCGATGGTCCTGGTCGTGAAACAAGCGGTTCCGGAGCGCTACGTTACCCCTACGTCGACCACCGGAATCGGCGATGAGGTACAGGCGATGGCTGAGGAGGTGATGTCCCGCACCCAGCTGATGGGGATCATCGACGACCTTCATCTTTTTGCTAAAGAGCGGCAGACGCTCGCGCCGGAGGAAATCGTAGAGAAGATGCGCAAAAGGATCGACATTAAACCGCTGACGACTTCGGATCTGGCTCCCAACCGCAAGGACTTTAGCGCTTTCAGGATCTCCTTCAGCGCCGCAGACCCGCAAACCGCTCAGGACGTCACCAGCCGGCTAACGTCACTTTTCATTCAGGAGAACCTAAAGAACCGCCAGGATCAGGCGACCAATACCGCCGGCTTCTTGAGTTCGCAACTCGAGACTGTGAAGCAAAAACTGGATGAGCAGGAAGCGCGGCTGCGGGACTACAAAATGCAGCACATCGGCGAACTGCCCGATCAGCAGCAAGGCAACATGGCTATCCTTGGAGCCTTACAGGCGCAGCTGCAAAACACAGTTTCGGCGGAGGCGCGCAACGAGCAGCAGAGAGCCTATATGGAATCACTCCTGAACAATTACCGGGACTTTGCCGCCCGCGGGGTTCCCATGACGACCGGAGGTGGAACTCGCGCCCTTACCCCACTCGAACAAGCCAAGGCGGAGTTGAAGCGCCTCCAAACGGTAAAAGCACAGTTATTGGGTATCTATAAGCCTGAGCATCCTGATGTTGTGAGGGTTGAGAGAGAAATTGCAAGACAGCAGGGTGTGATCCAGGATCTCGAATCGAAAGAAGCCGCTCCGGAAAAGGCGAGCAACGCGGAGCCTTCGACCCCCTCGAAAAAGGGGGACGACATCCAGACGGCTCAGATGCGGAGCCAACTGGAGGTGAACCGGATGGAGATGGAAAACCTCCAGAAAGACGAGCAGAAGCTTAAGGCTGAGATGGCGCAGTATCAAAACAAGATAAGCCAGGCCCCCATCCGGGAGCAGCAATTGTCGGACGTCGTCCGAGACCACGAATTACTGAAGCAGAGTTACGCCGATCTCCTCAGCAAGCAACAACAGTCACAGCTTGCAGCGAGCCTGGAAAAGCAACAGGAGGGGCAACACTTCCGCTTGATCGACCCGCCCAACCTTCCGAGAGCAGCGTCTGGCCCACAGCCGATAGCCATCAGCGGAGGTGGCGCCGCTTTCGGTCTACTACTCGGGATCGGAATTGCGTTTCTCCTGGAGATCAAGAAGAATGCATTCCAATCGGAGAAAGATGTCATGAAATCTCTGGGCTTGGTGCTGGTCCTCGAAATTCCCGTGCTGCTCACCACCCCCGAAAGGCGTCAGCGCACCTGGAAAGGGGCGCTCGAAGCAATGGCCAGTTGTGTCCTGGTTCTGGTCATCGGAGCCGCTCAGTACTATGTATATAGGCTGGGATAAGAACTTGTTTCAACCGTTTGAACAGCTGCTCCTCTTGCTTAACCGTTTTGGGGAGGGCTCCTCGTGGCGCAATTCGTGAACCTGTTTCCAAAGCCGGGTGACGATACTGAGGATTTCTCCACTGGCGCGGAGGCCCTCAAGGAGTCTACTGATGTCATTGCTCTAAAGACGGCAGCCGTCGAGGACGTTGACATTCAGAAGGGATGCCGCCTGGTCGTTCATACGGACCCTCGTGGCCCGGCCGCCGAGCGCTTCCGCTACCTCCGTATCCGGCTTCGCGATCCGTGGGAAACCGGCAAGTTGAAGACGGTCCTCATAACAAGCGCGCTGCCCAAAGATGGGAAGTCGACTGTCGCCCTTAACGTGGCCACTTCTCTTAGTGAGCACGGCAAGAAAAGGGTGTTGCTCATAGAAGCCGACCTTCATCGCCCCAGCCTCGCGATGCAACTGGGACTCAAGCCAGGACCCGGACTTGTCGAGTGCCTTGGCGCCGACGTGAACCCGATACCCTTCATCCGCCGGCTGGAGCCCTTGGGATGGTATCTATTGAAGGCCGGGGGAAAGTGCATCAACCCGACAGAGTTGTTGCAATCAGGGAAGCTTCCAGACCTTCTTGGCCGGCTTTCGCCGCACTTCGACTGGATTCTGCTCGATTCGCCTCCGGTGATCCCCGTTACAGACGCACTCGCGATGGCGCGGGAAGTCGATGCGATCCTGATGGTTGTCCGGGCAGGATTCACACCTCGAGAGGCCGTGCAGCGCTCCCTTGCTCAGCTAGGCCGAAGGAAGCTGTTGGCGGTCGTACTCAATGCGATTGAAGGACTGAATCAAAAGTACTCGCAATACGGGTATTACAACAACCCCTTGCCGGATGGTGGGGCAACCACTTCGATGTCGATTGGCAGGCCAAGCACTGTAACTGTTGGCGTCCCAACACCGGTGGCTCATGACGTCACGGAACCAGTGCTTGATTCAGTCCCAGACACCGTGACTTATGACGCTCCGGAGAAGGTCACCGATGACGACCCAGACACTTCGAGTAACAACAGAAAGGGTAACCGGCGAGTACTCCCGATATGATCGCCGCGGAGAGCGTTCGTGATAGCCAGGCTACGCGACCCGGCGTACTTATCATTGTTGAAAACGCTTCCGTGCCGGCAGATCGGGGGGTGTGGCAGGAGGCGCGAGCGCTGACTGAAGCGGGCTATCGAGTCTCCGTTATCTGTCCTAAGAGCCGCGGGTTTGAGACTTCATACGAGCGAATCCAAGACATCGAGGTGTATCGGTACCGCAGCTTTGAAGGATTTGGACCAATCCGTTACGTCTTGGAATACGGCTGGGCCCTGGTAAACCAATTCCGCCTGGCGGTCAGAATCTTCCGAAAAACTCGCTTTCGGATCCTTCAGGGATGCAATCCTCCAGACACGATATTTCTCATCGCACTCGTTTTCAAACTGCTGGGCGTCCGGTACATCTTTGACCAGCACGATCCGGCCCCTCAACTTTGCCTACACAAGTTCCCCCAAAACCACCTGTTCTTTCGAATGAGCCTTTGGGCTGAACGGCTGTCTTTTCGGACAGCGGACACCGTGATAGTGACGAATGACTCCGCGAAGAAAAACGCGATCGAGCTGGGCAATGTTTCGCCCGAGCGCGTGTTTGTCGTGCGCGGCTGCCCGGACCTCGCCGACTTTCAGCTGCCAGAGCCGAGCCCCGAGTTGAAGGAGGGACGAAAGAACCTCGTCGTTTACTTAGGCGTTATGGGATCCCAAGACGGCGTGGACCTACTCATTGACTCGATTGAATATCTAGTGAAAACGAATGGCCGTGAGGATGCGCTGTTTGCCCTAATCGGCTTTGGTTCGGAGCTGCCCCGGCTTCAGGGTTTGGTTGCATCCAAAGGACTTGAGCCGTGGGTAAGATTCACAGGGGCACTTTATGGCGACAAGCTTCGGCCTTACCTCGCCACTGCTGATGTTGGCGTATCGCCAGATCCGTCGAACGGATTCAACGACAGGCTCACAATGCTCAAAACTCTCGAGTATATGGCGTGTGGACTGCCGACCGTTCTTTTCGATCTCAATGAGGGCAGAATCACGGCGGCCGATGCCGCCCTGTACGCACACCCAAATGACACGAAGAGCTTTGGCGACCAGATTATAAGGTTGCTCGACAACGAGCAGTTGCGTTTGGAACTTGGTGCGAGAGGAAAACAACGGGCCTACCAAACCTTGAACTGGCAAGCACAAAAGCAAAACCTTTACGACGCATACGACTTTGCTCTTTCGGGCGCCAAAGGCCACGTTACTCATCTTGAGCCGCCGGAGTCGGCATCTGTCCCAACCGGACAGATGTTGCTGACGCGAATCTACTATTCCGTGAAGCCCTTTGTACCTTGGGCTGTGCGATTGCGCGTTCGGCGGCGTTGGGCGCGCCACCGCCGCAAGGCCTGCGCCGCAGTTTGGCCAATAGATCAAACTGCTGGTTTCACGCCGCCGGACTGGCCAGGTTGGCCCGAATCCAAGCAATTCGCACTGGTCTTAACGCATGACGTTGAAGGCCGGAAGGGCCTTTCGCGCGTCCGGCAGTTGATGGATCTCGAGGCAAGATACGGACTTCGTTCCTCGTTCAACTTTGTCCCTGAGGGCGAATACGACTTGCCTGACTCCACGAGAGAAATGCTGGATATGGCTGGGTTTGAGGTCGGCGTGCACGGATTGGAGCACGACGGGAAACTGTACAGCTCCAAGAAAGCATTCGCTTCCAAGGCAGCTCGCATCCAAATGTATCTTAAGCGATGGAACGCGTCAGGGTTTCGCTCGCCATTGATGCAACACCGGCTCTCGTGGCTGCACCAATTGAGCGCTGAGTATGACGCCTCCACGTTTGATACAGACCCCTTCGAGCCGGAACCTGACGGCGTCGGCACGGTTTTTCCGTTCTGGGCAAAGGGTTCGGGAAAAACCGGCTATGTGGAACTGCCCTACACGCTTGCCCAGGATTTCAGCTTGTTTGTGGTTTTGGAAGAGCCGAACATTGACGTCTGGAAGCAGAAGTTGGATTGGGTGGCTGAGCACGGCGGCATGGCTTTGCTAGATACTCACCCGGACTACATGTGCTTCGAAGGCAAACCAGGACGAGATGAATATCCGGCTTCCCATTACGAGGAATTTCTGCGCTATGCGCTTGCGAAATACGAAGGGCGCTTCTGGCCCGCGCTGGCGCGCGATGTTGCCCGCTTCTATCGGGCCAATGTGCCGCCGGATAAACGGAACTCGCGGCGTAAAGTATGCATGCTCGCCCACAGCACGTATGAGAGCGACAACCGAGTGCGAAGGTATGCAGAAGCGTTAGTGAAACGCGGCGACCGTGTGGACGTCATCTCCATTTGCGGGCACCCTTCTCAGATCGGAATGACTGTGATTGGCGGCGTTAACGTGCATCAGATTCAGCACCGTGAACGGAATGAACGCCACAAGTGGACGTACGCGTATCGTTTATTGCGGTTCTTTATCGGTGCCTCGATCCAATTGACACGCATGCATCACAGAATCAGATACGACCTGATTCACGTGCATAACGTCCCCGATTTTCTCGTGTTCGCTGCCCTGTATCCGAAGTGGACCGGCGCGAAGTTGATTTTGGATATTCATGACCTTGTACCTGAGTTGTTTGCGAGCAAGTTCGGCCCAAACCCTCGTGGTCACTACGTCAGAATCTTAAAACTGATCGAAAAAGCCTCGGCGGCATTCGTCGACAAGGTAATCGTCTCCAATCATCTCTGGTATGAAAAAATTGTGTCGCGTTCTGTTTCCCGAGACAAGTGTTCGGTATTTGTTAATCACGTGGATGCTGGAGTCTTCAATCGCAGAACGCGTACCAGGGACTATGGAAAGACTGTTATTCTGTTTCCGGGCAGCCTCCAACGGCATCAAGGCGTAGATATTGCAATAAAGGCCTTTGCCTTGGTTAAGGACAGAATGCCCAATGCTGAATTCCAGATTTATAGCGACGGAAGCCGTGCGAAGGATGAACTGAGCAAGTTAGCCGCGACACTAGGCGTCGGCGAGAGCGTCAAATGGTACGCCGCTGTCCCCATCGATGAAATTGCCGATGTAATTGCCAACGCCGACCTCGGAGTGGTTCCGAAGCGCGCCGATTCGTTCGGCAACGAAGCATACAGCACGAAGATCATGGAATTCATGTCCCAAGGTGTGCCAGTCGTGGCCTCTCGGACGAAGATCGACTCGTTTTACTTTGATGAGTCAGTAGTTCATTTTTTTGATTCCGGCGACCACCGGGCCATGGCAGACGCAATGCTCGAAGTCCTCGAGTCAAAGCCTCTGCGTGATTCCCTGATTTCGCGCGGTCTCGAATACGCCGAGAACCATGGCTGGAACCGGAAAAGGCACGAGTATTTCGAACTGGTCGACTCGATCGTACTCGAACAGTTCGCCAGCGGCTCCGCCCCTGTTACCGCTGCGAAGGAAGTCTGATTCCCAGAGATTGGCTCTCACTTGCAGACCCTCGGTGAC
>JBAUOG010001259.1:0-16428 GCA_049579625.1 Bryobacteraceae bacterium | reverse complement strand
GGAGGGTACGCCCATCGCCCAGATCTTCGACGAGCGGGGCGAGGCGGCATTTCGCGACCTGGAAACCAAAATGATTCACAAGCGGGTGAAGTTGGTGCAGGCCGGCATCCCGGGTGTGATCGTCCTGGGCGGCGGCGCGTTCGTGCAGCCCCGGAATTTTGAGCTGCTCGAGAACAACGGCGTAACGGTGTGGCTGGATTGCCCGCTCGAGATCGTCCGGCAGCGGCTGGGCGATGACAACACACGACCATTGGCCCGCAATCCGGAAATGCTTGCGAGGCTCTACGAAGACCGTCGGCCGCTGTATAGCCGGGCAGATTTCCGTATTGAGATCGCCGATGAGGAAGTTCCAGCCATCGTCAACCGGATCCTCGACCTTCCTATTTTCTGAAGCTTGTGAAGCCGCAACTCCAGCGCCTCAGGTCGGACGCACTCGCCATCTTCGGAGCGGCGCTTCAGGCGGCTGACGCGGCGGAAGCGGTTACCCGCCACCTTTCCCTGCAGCGCGGCGTCCTCCGGGCCGGCGATACACGGCTAAAACTCTCTGAATTCGACCGGATCTTTGTGGTCGGCGCGGGTAAGGCGGCAGCGCCCATGGCTCGAGCGGTGGAAGCCGTCCTCGGCGTCTCTCGCATTGCCGGCGGCGTCGTCAGCGTGAAACACGGCCATGCCAAGCCCGCTCCCACCCGGATCCAGGTCCGTGAAAGCGGCCATCCGATCCCCGACCGCGGGGGCGCCGAGGCGGCCCACCAGATTGAGATGTTGCTGCGCGAGGCCAACGCGCGGGACCTGGTGCTGGTCGTGATCTCCGGCGGGGCGTCGGCCCTGCTCCCCGCGCCAGCCCCGCCCCTGACGCTCCGCGATAAGCAACGCACAACCGATCTGCTTTTGCGCGCCGGCGCGGACATCTTCGAACTGAACGCCGTTCGGAAACATCTCTCCGGGCTCAAAGGCGGGCGATTGGCAGCGCTGGCTTACCCGGCGACGGTGGTATCCCTCTTGTTATCGGACGTGATCGGCGATCCGCTCGATGTGATTGGATCCGGGCCAACCGCGCCCGATCCCTCCACCTATGGTGATGCAATGCGATCCATTGCCAAGTATTCGCTCACTCGGAAGGTTCCTGCTGTCGTGTTCCATCACCTGGAGCAGGGTGCTCGCGGCAACTTGCCGGAGACGCCAAAGCCGCGAGATCCTCTGTTCCAGAACGTCCACAATGTTGTGGTCGGATCCAATCGCCAGGCACTTCGTGCTGCCGCCGAAAAAGCCAAGGCCCTGGGCTACCGGCCGCTCCTGTTGTCGAGCACAATGCGCGGTGAAACGCGCGAAGTAGCCGGTGTTCACGCCGAGGTGGTCCGCGAGATTCTTTCTTCCGCGCATCCGGCCAAGCCTCCGCTCTGCCTGTTGTCCGGGGGCGAGACAACCGTCACCGTGAAGGGACCCGGGAAGGGCGGCCGAAACCAGGAATTCGCTCTGGCGGCGGCGATTCAGCTCAGCGGCTCTCCCAACTGGCTGGTCCTTAGCGGCGGCACGGATGGCACCGATGGTCCAACCGACGCGGCCGGGGCAGTGGCCGACGGAACCACCGTTGCCCGTGCCACCTCGGCCGGTTTCCCTCCGCTGCAGCATTTACAGGCTAACGATTCCTACATAGTGTTTCAATCAATTAAGGATCTCGTTAAAACCGGCCCGACCGGCACCAACGTGATGGATATCCACCTTTTTCTGGTAGTTTGATTTTGGTTCCTTGAGGACTTCATGAGCAAACGCTTTTCGTTCGCTGGCCCGGTTACCGCTCTTCTCCTGGGCCTGCTGGCGGCTACTTGCGCGAACCCGGCCCCAGCGCCGGTCTACGGATATCGCGTGGTACATGTCTATCCCCACGACCGGGATGCGTTCACGCAAGGCTTGATCTACCTGGACGGCTTCCTGTATGAGAGCACCGGCCTGAAGGGCCAGTCTTCCCTGCGCAAGGTGAAGTTAGAGACTGGCAATGTGTTGCAGAAGATCGACATACCGGCTCAGTACTTTGCCGAGGGCTTGACCGATTGGAAAAAAAGCCTGGTGCAGCTCACATGGCAATCCGGCGTCGGTTTTGTGTACGACCTCTTCACGTTCAAGCCGCAGCGGACCTTCGCCTATGGCGGCGAGGGCTGGGGATTGACACATGACGGTACACAACTCATCCAGAGCGACGGATCCTACTCGCTGCGGCTCATCAACCCGGAGACATTGAGGGAAACCGGCAGGATCGCGGTCAAAGACGAAGGAGTGTCAATCGAAAATCTCAACGAGCTGGAGTACATCAAGGGTGAGGTCTATGCCAACATCTGGCAGCAGGACCGCATCGCCGTAATTGCGCCCAAAACTGGCAAGGTTGTGCGCTGGATTGATATGTCCAACCTGCTCAGTGATAACGATCGCCTCACTCCGGTTGATGTTCTAAACGGCATCGCCTACGACCCGATTCACGACCGTTTATTCGTGACCGGGAAGCTGTGGCCGAAGCTGTTTGAGATCAAAGTTGTGCCGAAGAAGTAACAGATTCCGCGTCCAGTTCTATTGACGTTCCAGCATGGTCCCCAGCTCGGCTTCCTTCTTTTGCTTCAGCCGGGTGCCTTCTGCAAACAGCGCTTTGCTTCCGGCGATGTCGCCCTTCTGCCGCAGAACCTGGGCCAATGTGTTGTAGGGGCCGGGATTCTCCGGATTGAGCCGCATGGCAGTCCGTAAGGCCTCTTCAGCGCCCTTTAGATCGCCCTTCTGTTTGAGTACCGTGCCCAGCATGAAATAGGCTTCCGCATACTCAGGCCGCAGGCCGATGGCCGCCCGCATCTCATTCGCAGCCTGGTCGAAGTCTCCTGTCTGCCAGGACGAAATGCCGAGCATGTAATGCGCCTCGGCCAGGCTGGGATCGCTTGCCAAAGCCCTCGTGAACTCGGCCTTCGCACCGTCAATATCATCCTGATTCTTCAGCGCCACGCCGAGGTTGTAGTGCGCGGCGGCAATATTAGGGTCGCGCGCGATGACCTCGCGAAAAATCGCTATCGCCTCATCCAACTCCCTCTTTTGCAGGTGGGCGAATCCAATCCCCACGCGCGCCGAATTGTTCGATGGGTCAAGCGCCAGCACCTTCTCATACTCCGCGACGCCCTCCTTGGGTTGGCGCATCAGCACCAAAGCCATGCCGAGGTTGAGGTGAGCGCTGATGTCGTTGGGATTAAGCGCGGCCGCATGTTGATAGGCGTCCACTGCATTAGGCAGGTCTCTCGTCTTCTGCAGAGCGCTGCCGAGCCGGTTCCAGGATTCGGCATCCTGTGGCTGAAGCACGGTTACGGCTTTCAGATGAACCACCGCTTCTTCTGTTTTGCCCGATGCGTCCAGCGCCTCGCCCAGTCGCAACTGATAAGCGGCGTTACCCGGATCGAGCGCCACAGCCTCTGTCAACTCAGGAATGCTGTGTGTAGGATCGTTTGCCAGCCATAGCGCGGCTCCCAGGTGATAGTGCGCCGGGGCGAATTTCGGATCCAGCTCGATGGCGTGCCTGAAATACGGAGTTGCCTCGTTGGGTTGGTTCAGGACAGCCAGGAGGAAGCCGATCTCATCCTGGAAGTGCGCCGACTTGGGATCGAGCTTGGCTGCCTCCTGATAGGCGGCCAATGCTCCTGCGGCGTCCCCCTTCGACTTTAGTTCAACGGCCCTGGATTCTATCTCCTGCACATCGCTTTGGGCCAGGAGGATCAGCGGTAGAAATACAAGCAAGCGTAGCAGCCGCATGATTCACCTGCCTCATTATACTGGGGCTATGTTGCCGATCCTGTTGGTGCTTCTCGAGCTGAGCGCGCATCAGGCGGCACTCTCGGCGTACAAGCAGCACAAGTATCCGGAAGCCGTTGCTCAGTTCACCGAAGTGGTGAAAACGGAGCAACCCGGAAGCGCCGAGTACGAGGAATCGGTCCTGCTGTTAGGCCAGAGCCTGTTCCTGGAATCGAAATACACCGATGCGATTCCCTGGTTGGAGAAGGCACTGGCCGGAAAGGCGCCCACGCCGGAGGCCGCCTACATGCTCGGCAATGCCTGCATCCTTACACAGCAAAGCGATAAGGCTGTGAAGGCCTTTGCACAGTTGTTTCGGGTGAGCCCAAACTCGGCGGCCGCACACTTGCTGACCGGCCGCATGCTCCTGCACCACGACGTGGACCTCGAGGCGGCCAAGCAAGCGAAACTGGCCCTGGAGATTGATCCGAAGATTCCGGAAGCGCATTTCCTGCTGGGCGAGGTGGCCATTCTCCACGCCCAGATCGACGAGGCCATCGCCGAACTGAAGAAGGAGATCGACATCAATCCGGGGTTTGCAATGGCCCATTACCGTCTAGGCGACGCGTACAGCCGGGTTGAGAAGTGGGACGAAGCCATGGCCCCTCTGGAGCGCTCGGTTTGGCTTAACCCGAACTACAGCGGGCCGTTCATCCTGCTCGGCAAGGGCTATCTCAAGCGCGGAGAACTGGCGAACGCGGTCGGTGTCCTGCGCCATGCCATTCTTTTGGATCCACAAAACCGGTCGGCGCACTACCTCCTCGGCCAAACCTTGATGCAGTTGGGCAAACCCGATGAGGCGAAAAAAGAGATGGATCGCTGGAAGGAACTCAAGGGAGACAATTGAAAGCGCTATCATCGGTACCCCGCCTTAGAAAGCCCTTTGGGGGCTTCAAGATCGTGAGAAAATGGCCTGATAAGCTTGCGCAGGATGACACTATCGCTTGAACGCCGAGTCGCGTTTGCCATGGGGGCCGTGCTGTGCCTGACCAGCTTCGGGCTGGCCCAGGACGCGAGCGAAAGTGAGCGCCAGGCATACGACCAGAAGATTCGGGAAACCTACGATTTCGCGTTTGGCAAAGGCAAACTCTCCACGCCGGGAAACGCAGCTACCGACACGGGAGCCTTCATTCCGCCCGGTGCTTTCTTGAAGGCGAGTTATTGTGCCCGCTGCCATGCCGAGGCCGCCTCTCAATGGCGCCAATCGCTCCATTCCAACTCGTTCCGCACGCCTTTCTATCGCACCAGCGTCAACATTCTCCGTAATACCAAGGGCATCGAGTTTACCCGGCATTGTGACAGTTGCCATAATCCAATCGCCGTCACCACCGGGGCCTTGACCAAGGATTCCCATGTGGACCGGGAATTCGATCAGGATGGCCTCACGTGCACAACATGCCACTCCATTCAGCGCTTGCAGCCGAGTTCAGGAAATGGCAGTTACGTCATGGGTGTGCCTTCGGTGATGGTGGATGAGAACGGCAAGCGCATCCCGGGTGAGGTGCCTGACGCCGAGATCAGGGCGCATCCCAACCGGCATTCCAAGGCTGTTATGCAAGACTTCTACCGCACACCGGAGTTTTGCGCGGCCTGCCACAAGGCCAGCTTGCCGAATACACTCAATGCCTATAAGTTCATTCGCGCCTTTACGACCTACGACGAATGGCAGAATTCGAAATTCTCCAAGCGGACGCCGCTGACGTTCTACCAGGCAGACATTCAGATTTGCCAGAACTGCCACATGCGACGAGCGACTCCGACGCTGCAGGAAGACGGCGCAAAACGGGGCACCTTTGCATCCCATCGCTCGGTTGCCGGGAACACAGCCGTTCCCTTTTACTACGGCTTTGACGAGCAACTGTCGAAGACGCAGGAGTTTCTGAGATCCGGCATGTACCTCAACGTGGATTTCTTCGGCATCCGAAAGCCAAAGACCGATGAAGTCTTCGCACCCTTAGGTTCGGTGCCTTTCACCATCTCGCCCGACGAAATCATCGAGACCATGGTCATCGTTCAAAACAAGAACATCGGCCACTCTCTGATTCCGGAAGTTCGCGATCTGTACGAAGCCTGGGTTGAGTTCGCGGTCCAGGATGCATCCGGCAAAGAGGTCTATCACAGCGGCTTCCTGAAGCCCGACGGCGCCATCGACGAGCGTGCGCACAGCTTCACCAATCGACCCGTCGATAACACCGGCGGGTTTGTGGATAACCACAAGGTTTGGACCATCCATTCGGTGGCGTACGACAATACCATTCAATCCGGGCGTTCATCATTGATTCGCTACCAGTTCCGCATCCCGGCCGATGCGAAAGGTCCGCTCACGTTCACCGCTCGCGTCAACTACCGGCATCTGCGGCAGAGCTATTTGAACAACATCTTTGGAACCGACCACCCCGCTTATCCGGTGGTGGAGCTCGGCACGCGGACTCGCAAGTTCGACCTGGGCGAGAATCTGGCGGGTGTGCAGGACCCCCGAGATAATCCCGATTGGATGCGCTGGAACAACCTCGGAATCTCCTATTTGGATCAGCAGCAGTACTCCGATGCGGAGGCAGCTTTCAAACACGTGGTTCAGTTGCGTCCCGACTACGTCGATGGCCATATCAACCTGGCCTTGAACGATATCCAGTGGGAGAAGTACACCGAAGCCCGTCCATATCTGGAGAAGGCACTGGCGCTGAAACCCGATAGCGCGCGGGCTTTCTATTATCTTGGGTTGGTCGAGCGTCGGGCGGGGAACTCCGAAGCCGAGATGGCCGATTTCGAAAAGGTCGTCGCGCAATACCCCATGTCCATTGATGCCCGCCGCGAGTTGGGCATCTCTTATTACCAATGCCATCGCTACGACGAGGCCCGCGAGCAATTCGAAGCGTTGCAGGCCATCGAGCCCGACGATCTGGCCGCGCATTACAACCTCGCCGTCATCTATCGCCGCATGGGCATGAAGCAAAAAGCAGCCGAGCAGGCTGCGCAATTCGCCACCAAGCAGGTTGACCCGGGTGCGCCAACCTACTCGCTTGATTTTCTGCGCGTACACCCCGAGATCTCCATCGAGAGCTCGCCCTGGCACGTCCATAAACAGTTGTCACTACTTGACGACTCGATGACTGGGACGCACTAACTGACAAGGAAACATATAGTGAATCGCAATCGTCGCACCTTTCTCCGTTCGCTAAGCCGAACGGCTCTGGTGCTTCCCTTCGCTGACCTGATGGCAATGGCTTCACCAGGACAGCAGATCCAACTGCCCGGACCCATCGAACGAACTTACGATGCCAAGGCCATGCCTGCGCCGAAAGGGCCGAAGTCTCCCATTGAGGGGACCCCGCTTGGTGTCAGCTTTGTCGACGTTGTCAAAGAGTCCGGCTTGGCCGTTAAGACAGTTTACGGCGGAGAAGGACACAACAAATACCTGCTTGAAACCACGGGTTGTGGGCTCGCCTTTTATGACTACGACAACGATGGATGGCTCGACATCTTCTTCGTTAACGGTTGGCGTTTAGAGGGCTTTCCGTCCGGCCAGGAACCACGCTGCCGGCTGTTCAAGAACAATCGCGACGGCACCTTCACCGATGTAACAAAGGGATCCGGATTGGAGCACCGTACTGGTTGGGGACAGGCCTGTTGCGTGGGCGATTACAACAACGATGGTCACGACGATCTGTTTGTCACGTACTACGGCCAGAATGCGCTCTATCAAAACCACGGCAACGGCACGTTCACCGATGTCACCGAGAAGGCGGGGCTAAAACAACCGGGCCCCAAGACGCGCTGGAACACCGGCTGCACGTTTGTCGATTACGACAAAGACGGCCATCTGGACCTGTTTGTAGCGAACTACGTGGATTTCGATCTGAAAACCGCGCCGCCACCGGAGGCCGGCCCCTGCACCTATAAGGGTCTGATGGTGGCCTGTGGTCCGCCGGGCTTACCGGGCGGCAAGAACATCCTCTATCACAACAATGGCAACGGCACGTTCACGGACGTTAGCGAGAAGTCAGGCATGTGGAATACGACAGGCACTTATGGGCTGAGCGTTGCGGCCTCCGATCTGGACAACGACGGTTGGCCCGATATCTACGTTGCCAACGATTCCACCGTGGCTACGCTCTATCAAAACCAAAAAGACGGCACGTTCAAAGACATCGCCATCGAATCGGGCGCAGCCCTGTCGCCGGAAGGGAAACCTCAGGCAGGCATGGGCGTTTCCATCGGCGACTATAACCGTGACGGCAATCTCGACGTGGTGAAAACGAACTTCGCCGGCGACACCGATTCGCTTTATACAAACCTGGGAGACGCCACCTTCGAAGATCGCACCTATCCGAGCGGCGTAGGCGTAAATACCCGTCTCCTGGGATGGGGCGTCGGCTTCTTCGATATGGATAACGACGGCTGGCTGGACATCTTGATGTCGAACGGCCACGTCTATCCGGAGGTCGATAAGTCGAAAGCGGATTTGAAATACGCCGAGCACAAGTACCTCTATCGCAACCTGCAGAATGGGCGTTTCGAGGAGGTAACCGACAAAGCGGGCCCCGGCATCTTGGAGAATGCGCCCGCGCGCGGCTGCACATTCGGCGACTACGATAACGATGGCGACATCGACGTCGCGGTGAATTGCGTGAACGCGATTCCGCAGTTGTTGCGCAATGATTCCACCCTGAATCGCAAGTGGATCAAGATCAAGCTGGTGGGCGTGAAATCCAATCGGACCGGCATCGGTACGCGAGTCATCGTCACGGCGAAGACCAAGCCGGACGCGGCCAAACCCCTGGTGCAGATGGACGAACTGCGCAGCGGTGGCAGCTATTTCTCGCAAAACGACATGCGCATGCATTTTGGTCTGCAGGACGCGACCAAAGTTGACATGGTGGAAATTCGCTGGCTGAGCGGGCAAGTCGATCAGCTCAAGAATTTGGACGTGAATCGCCTTTACGTCATCCAGGAAGGCGGCAAGATTCTCAGCGCGGAAGAACTCAAACCCGCCAAGAAGCTCAGCTCATGATGGGCATGGTGTTGTTGTTAGCCGGCTCGGTTGGCTGTCCGGTGATGAACGCGGCAACGGCCGGCGGAGCGCTCGGCGGCGAAGTTCAGGCCACGATGACCCGCTCGGAGAAGAACTCGGGCTACACGTGCCAGTTCACCCGGGCCGGATCCGAGCTGACCATCGAAATCGGGGTGCTCACCACCCCCGATCAGTTTGCGCATTTTGCGGAAACCGCCTGCCAGGGTGGGCGTGATACTGCGCCGCTCAAAGCGATCGGCAATGAAGCCATCGCTTGCAGCTTGGGAACGAATCATCAGATTGTGGAGAAGGCAGTCGGACGGGTGCGGAATCAAACCTTTGTCCTTCGCTTCACCACGACCGATGAGGCCGCGAACGCAAAGTCGATTCGGAGCAAGAACACCGCGCTGGCAGAACTAGTGGCCGGCAACCTGTTCTAGCGGTCCTGAAAGCAGTGGCACAGCCTTTAGTCTGTGATTCTCGTAACTCTCACATTCTACAGTAGTTTTAAGGGTGGTTTCTGGATAGTCTCTAGACGTACCGAAGAACGCGCCTGTACGCAAGGGGTGCTTTCGGGCCACGGCAGGCATTTTCACCAACGTCTAAACTCCGTCATCCTTTCGACCGATATGCGTAGTGAAGCAGCAGTTCCGCTGGTGATCCTATGCACATTAACTCCAATTTCTCGACGCACACTCATACCGCCTCCACCACGGCAACCACCCATTCGACTGGACAAGCCGGTCGTACCGGTGGCCCCAGTGAGGAAGACGCTGACGGCGTGCAACTTTCACGCCTCAGTTCCGTTCTGAACGGACTCGCCGCAGGCGCTGCCGCGGGAGCGAAGCGCATCACTTCCCTCACCGATCTCGTTCAGTCGGGCGCCTACCAGGTCCGGCCACTCCAGGTTAGCCAACGCATGATCGACGATGCTCTCGCCTCCTGAGCGATCCCCGCGCCAGGGCAGACCTTCTCCGGAAAATGACTTCTCCATGGAAACGATGTCTTCGTGAAAAAACAGTTGATCCAGCTTCTGGAATTCCTGCTGTCGAGGGTGCAAGGCATGACATCTGACGCCCAAGACCCGTCGGCCGACGCCAGGCTGGCGAACCAGAAGCAGTTCGACACGGGGAGTGTCTCGGGACAGAACTTTCCAGACATCACCCTCGCCGGCGTTTCCGCCCTGCCGGGAGAGCAGGACAGTCTGCCCCTCGCCAACAACCAAGCGGTCGACGTGGAACCTCCTCCGGATGTAGATCCGCTCCTTTGGGCCCTTAATCAGGCGCGCTGGCGTCTTACTCGAACCGAGGAACTACTCCTGAATCCATTGCCCGATTCCATTCGTGAGGCCAGTCTGCTGGTGGAAGAGGTCGGCCAACAGGCCCTGCGCGTCCGGCGCATCCTGGATCGGCGTTCGAAGTCCATGGACATGAAGCCATACGCCACCAAAATCGTGCAATTCCAACAGCAACTGAGCCGTGTCTCGCGCCTCCTCGAAGGTGCGAAGCGGGTTCAATGGGCTCGCATCCGCTGGGTTGGCGCACTCGTCCAAACCTATACGCCCGGCGGCCGAGCCCGCCTTTGGAATCCGTTCCCTCGTAGTTGGACTGTGGAGATGTAACCCGACCAGAAACCGGAAGAGCAACCTCAAATGGCGAACATTCTCACCTCCCTGACATCGGCCGCCAACTCGATGGGCGTCTACGAGAAGTCCATGGAGGTTGTCCAGAACGACACCACTAATGCCAGTACTCCCGGCTACGTCCGTCAGACCCTGGTTCTCAACGCCGATCCCTTCTCACTTGACGGTGGCGCGGCCGGCGGCGTCTCTGCCGGAACCTTATTGAGTTCGCGCGACCTCTATGCGGAACAGAACGTTCAAACCCAGCAGTCCGCTTTGTCCTTCTCAACCACGCTTAACAACAACCTATCCGTTCTCAATCCCGTTTTCGATTTGCAGAGCACTACCGGTATCGCTGGCAGCTTGAATACGCTGTTCTCTGCCTTTTCGCAGTTGAGCGTGACGCCGAACGACGCAACACTGCGGCAGAGTGTCATCGGCGCCGCCACCGGCCTGAGCAACGCGTTCCAGTCGACGAACCAGGGCTTGGTTAATACCTCGGCCAATCTCGATCTGGATGCCAGCAACGCCGTTCAGGACATCAACACGATCGTCTCGAACATCCAGAGCCTCAATGTGCAGCGCCGGCAAAACGGGGGCGGTACCCCCGACCCGGGCCTGGATGCGCAGATGTACAGCAATCTGGAGAGTCTTTCGAAGTACGTCGACTTCACCACCGTCCAGTCGCCCGATGGAACCATGAACGTCTTCCTTGGGGGGCAGGAGGCGCTGCTTGTCGGGACCGACCAGGTGAAGCTAAAAGTCACGGCCAGCCCGGCGCAACTCAGCATACAGGACGCGAACGGCAACGATGTTTCGTCCATGATTAGCCAAGGCTCGCTGGCAGCCGATCTGCAGGCGCGCAACACGTTGATCCCCGGCTACCAAACCCAGCTCGACACGCTCGCCAAGGGTGTGGCCGATACCGTTAACAATCAGCTCGCGGCCGGAGTCGACCAAAACGGCCAACCGGGCGCAGTGCTATTCACCTACAACGCGGCCGCGCCGTCGAAGACATTCGATGTCTCGTCGGCGATCACGACCCGGCAGATTGCTGCCGCGAGCGCCGCCAACCCCGGAGGAAACGACAACGCGGTTGCGCTCTCCCAACTTCAGGCCGCAACTCCCATCGGCGGATTCACCTTCACCCAGGCCTTTGGCAACCTGAGCGCCAATGTCGGCCGCGATATCTCCGACGCCAACAACAATCAAACCACCGGGCAGGCTCTGCTCGCCCAGGCCCAGACGTTACGCTCCAACGCCTCGTCGGTTTCGCTCGACGAAGAAGCCACGCGGCTCATCCAGTATCAACAGGCTTATGAAGCGACCAGCAAGCTCATCACGGTCATCAACGATATGACGCAAACGCTCATAGGAATCATTCAATAATCGTATCCTCGGCAAGGGGAAACATCATGGTCAGCCTCATCTCCAACAACCAAAGCTTCCTTTCCAGCCTGTCCAACGTCGAAGCACGCATCCTCAAGGACCAACTGCAGGTCTCCAGCGGATTGGCCCTGCAGCAGGTCTCCGACAATCCCGACGAGGTCTCGGCCCTGCTCCAAGTGAAGGCCGCGCTGGCACACAATACCCAGCTGCAGTACAACCTGGGTCGCGTCACCACCGAAGTCAACTCGGCCGAGGGGGCCATCAATAGTGCGGTCTCGTTGATGGACCGCGCGCGCCAGATCGCTACCGAAGGCGCCAGCAGCCTTACCGGCTCTACCACCGACTCGCAACTTGCCAGCCAGGTGAAGGACATCATTACGGAGATGCAGGGCTTGACCAACACCCAGGTGGAGGGCCGCTACGTGTTCAGTGGCAATTCTGACCAAACGCCGCCCTACGCCGGCGTCGATCTTACGCAGGCTAATGGCGTCGGTGCCTACCAGGGTTCCAATGCCACCCGCACCATCGAACATCCCAACGGCTCGACCTTTGCGGTCTCGTTGACGGCGCAACAAATCTTCGACAGCGGCGATCCCTCCACCAGCGTGTTCCAGTCCCTCACCGGGCTCTACAACGCCCTCGTGAGCGGAGACTCATCGTCGATCGCCGCCGCTACCAGCAACATTGCAACCGCTACCACCTATCTCGATGGCCAGCAGGCCATCTACGGCGACATCCAGAACCAAGTGGCCGATGCCACCACCTATCAATCGAATCTCAATGTCCAGTTTCAGCAGCAGTTGAGCACGTTGGAGGACGCCGATACCGCCACCGCGATCACCGACATGCAGCAGGCCACGGTGGCCGAACAGGCCGCCCTTCAATCTCACGCAGCACTGCCCACCAAGACTCTCTTCAGCTACCTCGGTTGAGGAAATTCCGCCAGACAATCCGGCTTTTACGAAACGAACTCCCCCTTCCCGCTAATCCGGCATGAATTACCAATAACTTATTTGTATTCAATAGTTTGAGTTCGAATGCACGCAGCTATTTGGCCTGGACAGGTTCGGTCGCGTCGAAGTCGATGCCGTGGCGCTCCTTTCCGAGAGCGGCGACGAGCGCGGCGCCGGCAAAGACGGTGGCTGCCACAATGGCCATCGCGGTGGCATAGCTCATGTGTTTGGCCATGACGGCTTCGAGCGTGGTGACGCCACTCGAGAGCAGCACGCCGCACTGATACGCGAAGCCGGGAAGAAAGCCGCGAATGGCATTCGGGGACAACTCCGCAAGGTGAGCCGGAATGACGCCCCACGCTCCCTGCGCGAAGAACTGGATGAGAAAGGCTCCCAGGGCCAGCAACGCGCGATTGGGCGCGTAAGCCCAGAGCGGGACGATCAGGATCGCCAACAGCAGCGATGTCACCAAGGCCCGGCGGCGGCCGAAATGATCGGAGTAAAGACCGATACAGATGCCGCCGATGATGGCGCCGACCATCGACAGCGCCGTGATCAGCGAGCGCTCCGGTACGCCGAAATGCCAGAAACGCTCGAGGAACGTTGGAAACATGTCCTGCGTGCCATGAGAACTCAAGTTCATCATCGTCAACAGAAGAACGATATAGAAGAACAGCTTCCAGTGGCCCAAGATGGCCCGGCCCAGATGATGCCAGCTGGCCATTTTCGACTTCTTCCAAACCTCCGATTCCTTGACTCGGAAGCGGACGAATAGAGCGAGTAGCGCGGGCAAGCCGCCGAGAAAGAACATGGGACGCCAACCCCAGCGGTCGAACAGGAAGAGGTAACAGAGGGCGGCGAGCACGTTGCCAAGCGCATAGCCTTGCTGCAGAAAGCCCGAAAGCACACCGCGCAGGCGGGGCGGCACTTTCTCCATGGCGAGAGACGCACCCACGCCCCACTCGCCTCCCATGCCGATGCCGAACAACGCGCGCAGGATCAGGAAGCTGGTGTAGTTCGGGGCAAAGCCGGTGGCTACCTCGACCGCCGCGTAGAAGATCAGATCAATCATCAGCGGAAGGCGACGCCCGTAGCGGTCAGCCAGCAGGCCAAACAGGAATGCGCCCACCGGACGGAAAGCCAGCGTGATAGTGATGGAGAGCGCGATGGCGGCATCCGACTTGTGGAACTCGCGGGCGATGGCCGTCAGGCAGAAGACGACCAGGAAGAAATCGAAGGCGTCGAGCGTCCAGCCGAGGTAGCCCGCCAGCAGCGCGGCATGGTGATCGCCCTTCGAGACGGACGCAGCTGTTTGGGGTGCAGGCAGATCCGGCTTGCTTCCCGTCATTGGACATGGAAGCCGGCGGAGGCTCCAACCCAATCGAGGTTCTTATTGAAGTCGACGCCCATCATTTTGCCGCGGCCGGTGCGGATGATGGTGTTGACTGGATGCAGTGCGGAGCCGTCCCATATATACATGATGCGGATCTCTGCCTTGGTTGGGCCGGAGGGGGTGTGGATAGTCGCGGCAAAGTCCATCTTCTCCTGCAGAATGTACTGGCTGCGCTGCGACTCCGGAATGGCCGCGACCTCTTCCTTGGTGGGGCCGATCTTCACGCCCAGGCCCGCGAATGAGAAGAGCGGCTTCAAGACGTAATTGTCGAGGTCGTCTGGTAAGGCTTCGATTTCGTTCAGGAACCGAGTCCACGGAACGCTCGGGTGTCGGAACCAGGGCAAGGAGAACTTGCTAAGCCGGAAGAACCAGTTGGGGTGCCCGGCCCACTCCACGTCGAGATCGTCACTGAAGCGGAAGGCGATGGGCAGACGCTTCCGCGCCAGTTCGTCGACGATGACGCGGTTGTAAATGCGCTCGATAGGCTTGCCTTCGTGATACAGCTTGCGGCCGCGCTTCTCGACATCCGTGATGGAGGCGATGCGGATGCCGGTCGCGCGCTGGGTGATGAGAAAGTCCGCGAGCGTTTTCTGATGGTAGGGGTCGATCTCAAGCAGCACCACATCCGCGGGTGAGCGCCCGCCGAGGATAGCGCGGCGAAGCAGGGTCAGATAGCTTTCCTCGGTGAGGCCACCGAGAAACGGATCGTACGAGGCATCGAGACCATATGCAAGCTTATACTGCCGGGCCAGGGTGGGCTGAAAGGCGTAGAGCGAAGGGAAGCCTTGGATCTCGACTAACTTGGGGTCGTAGTGACCCGGCGCGGTTTCAACCAGGCCGAAGTCAGCCTGCACAAAGAGCGGATGCTCGGCTTCATTCGGGACGCGATACTCCTCGGGTATGGTCGCGTCCGAGGCGCGACGATAAGCCGGGTTCGCCGCGAGCTGCTCGTACAGCTCGATACCATATTGCGCCATGCGGTCGAGCAGTTCCTTAGGAAAAAAGACCGGCGTTTCGCTGCAACGAAAGTCGACGTGAACGCCGCAGACGGAATCGAGCGAGGCGAGAAAGCGGGCGTACTTCTCCGCGGTGAACTGACGGTTGAATTGGTGGCGGAGAGCAGGAATCAAGGGCGGTTCCTAGATCAGGAATTGGCCGTGCTGCATAATTAGGTGGCCGTCGGCCCAGATATCGAAGTGCGTGCCAACGACATCGATGTGTGTCGAGGAGGTCCACTTGGCGCCGGTGTGAGCGCCGTAAGGGTTGCCGAAGGCCATGTGAATGCCCGGCAGTTTCTCATCCTGCAGAATGTTGCCGATCACGCCCTTCAAGCCGATGTTGGTGCCGATGGCGAATTCGCCGACTCGGTCGCTGTTCTCGTCGGTGTGGGTGTACTTCCAGAACTCGTCCTCCAGCTCCGCGTTGTTGGACTGCACCTCGGTGAGACGGTTGCCCTTCACCTGCACCGTCAGCGGCTCGTCACGCAAGTCGCCGTACTTGGCGCAGAGATAATCGCCAACGACGCCATCGATCACGAACGTGCCGTTCACTTCCAGCGGCGTGGTAAAGATCTCGCCGCCGGGCAGGTTACCCCACTTGGCCGTGGAGATGATGCCGCTAGTCTTGATCCATTTGTAGTCGGGGGTTAGCTCGGCCATGATGTCGGTACCGGCGTCGGTCTTGGCACGGATCGCGCGCGCTTTGGAGACGATCTCCATTACGCGGATGCTGAGTTCATCCACCTTGTGAAAGTCGGCGCGCATGCCTTCCAGCATGATCTTCTTCTCGATGTTGACCATGTGGGCGTGGCGCATATGGCGGCGGTTCACCACGTCGGTCATCTGCATGCGGGTTTTGAGCTCGTTCTTCTGAGCCTGGACCGCGAAGATGCTGACTTCGCTGGTTTCCATGTCATCGAGAATGATCTCCGGCATGTCAACTAACGGACGCGGCGCCAGTTGCTCCAACACGAAGGCGTTGTAGCGGCAGCCAACGGCAGTCAATTCCCGCACAAGAGCTGCCGCGATCTCCTCGCAAGCCTCATCGGTGATCAGCGTCACCTTTTCGTCCGGCTGCACGCGGAGGCACACCGAGACCGCATTATGCGCTCCGGGTGAGAGCTCTGTATCGAACGGCCAACGGGTAAGATCTGTTGTCATGTTTTTCCTCAAAGCCGGCCTAACTCCAGCATGCTACGGTTCGAGGCCGGCTTGGGTCTCGTAAATAATGTAGTCGACGACCTTAGTCA
>JBAUOG010001258.1:0-2373 GCA_049579625.1 Bryobacteraceae bacterium | reverse complement strand
ACCCAATCAAACAAGAGGTTTGCAAAGAAGTGTCCCCTGATGACTACTCCTATGTTTGCCGCACTCAGTTGGCAACGCTTTATTCGCAGTTGAAAACAACGGCGCCTTCTGTTCGGTTGCCCCTCGTCGATCACGACGACTTCAATCTCGTTGTCCCAGAGATTCTATCGTCGCTTGAGGCAAGAGGGCTCGTTGGCGACCTCGAGTCGATGAAGGCGCCCTACCTGCGCGCTACCCTTTCAGCCCGATTTGGCTACTACGGCTCGTCCCCAGGGGAGTCGGTGATCTGGATGGCTGACTGGCTTTCAGGTGACACTCATCACCGTGTCGCGCTCGGTGGTCCTGCGCATTGCATGCTAGCTACCGTGCCCACACTCTATGTCACCTCCTCGTCTGCAACACGTGCTATCAACCTGATCTTTAAGCATACGTTCGTTCCCGTTCAAGATAATGTCAAAAGGGCGATAGTCGGTGCGGCGGCACTCAACCTGTTACGGGATGAGGCGGCTGCCCTAGAACTGTTGCAGAATCTCACGCAGGATAGGCAACCGCTACCGCGCTCGTCCACGCTCGATGAGAATACCTTTACCCGGGGTTTGGCGCTAGCCTCAGCGGCAATGGAATCGAGAAGATATCCCATCCGGAGGATTCGTACCGTTTTCAGAGTTTTGGGAAGGTGGCGCGCCGATCATGTCAACGACCTGAAGCCCCTTCGCGCCTTTGACGAGCACCACTGGTTCAACCTGCTCCCCGGTGCCGAAAAGATGGACCTAACCCTGGGGAGTCCCCTCTATGTCAGCGTTGCGGACTAACACGACGTTTCCCCGCCCAAGTTGACGCGTAGTCGGCTATGGTGAGATTGGGAAATCGCGGCTCGGATCGCGGCGGCGCGAAGCCTTCCGATAAAACAAATTAACGGGTTCTTCGAAGATCGCACACCTATGTAACGCTTGTTTCATATTCGCTACATACGATTCGTCTCATCGGCAGGAGTCAGACTATTCGCGAGAACTATCGCCGTTACAGTCATCGGCTCTCCCTTTCTGATGAATGCGCAGCTGCTTCCGTTCTCCTCCGGCTCGAGATAACCCCGAGCGGCCCTAGCCGGTCAGCGCTCCATGACGGCGAAGACATCGCCTGTGGGTACGGAGCGGATGGAAGCAACGGTCATACGAAAGAAGCCACGCTCGATGCTCCGCCACTTCAGGACACTTCCGTCTTTGACGTTGATGCGCAACAGTTGCCCGGACGCATTTTGATTCAGTCCTTCGGAAGCCAAGCCGTACAGAAATGTTCCGGTTCGATCTCCGACGACCGTTGAGAAGTGTAAGCCAATAGCAGTGCGACCGGTGACTCGGCCCGTTGCGGGATCAATCATCCAAACCCCACCCGGTACGGGGACGTGACACTGCACCCTGCGGTCTACTTTGAAACCGAATGGTTCGTAGAGAAACACCTTGTCTCCAGCTGCCAGGAGCTGACTGAAGGCCGGTTCCGCGCAGCCGGGCGTCTCGCGGTAATCCTCCACCGGCACTCCCGGCCCCAATTCAGTCGTGTCCGGCGACACCATCCAAAGGTTTCCTGAGTTCCCTTTTGATCCAGCAATGAAACAGAAGTGCTCGCCGGCCCAGCCCCCACTCGCGAACGTTCCGTCTTCCAACTGGGAAGGCATGAGTTGCGCACGAGTTCGCCGCGGGTCAAGTCAAAGACCTCAAGTGCTGGACCTTGAAAGTTTCTCACTCCGAAAACCCAGTGGCCATCGGGAGAGACGTGCATCAAGCTGTAACGCATGCCCGTAATTGGGCCACTGGGCGAGAGCGAAGATGCCGGAAACACCACCCCGTCAGAGAACACGAATTGGTTGCGCGAGCTTGTCCCGGGGATCGAAGCCGCGACTGTCGCTTTCGTGGTGGCAAGGTCAAGTGCGTACAGGACGCAACAACCGCGGGTATCTGACGGAATCGGGCCCTCAATATAGACCGTGGAGCCGTCCGCGCTTATCGCGACACCGTTGAATCCGACGCTTCCATCCGGGAAGGCGAAATGGACGCGAGCGAGCGTTTCAAGTGTTACGGAATCGATGATTTCGAGGAGTGGGGAGCGGCCCGGAATAACGACGACCTGTCGCGGGTCTTGAGCCGACAGAACCGAACACACCGCGAGCGCGATGACAAGTCGGATGCAAGCCACGGCGACCTCCTCCATGCGTCCTGTGAACGTAACATGACCATTATGGGCTTTTTGCGCGCATCCGGGCATCGACGCGGCCAATTGTTACTCGAACGGAGTGATTCGGAAACTGTCCGCGGGTAGAGCGCTACCGACAACACGTCATATCGTTCCGACTCCAGCAGTGGCAGACAGGTCATGATG
>JBAUOG010001257.1:0-4663 GCA_049579625.1 Bryobacteraceae bacterium | reverse complement strand
CAGGTAGACATCCATCCAGCCGTCGTTGTCAAAGTCGAGAAAAGCGCAACCCGGTCCGAGTGTCTCGGGCAGGTAACGGTTGTCCGACATGGCATTGTCGTGCACCCATTCGATGCCGCTTGCCGAAGACCGAATCTCTTCAAACAAGGGCGCGGGTTCGTCGGCCGCCCTCAATGGCGGACGCGAAGCCAGGCCGAATGCGGCCCCACCCCACAGTAGTTGGCGTCTGGTCAACTTCATAAAATGCTTATTCCTACAAAGGTACCGGAGCAGGACCGCCCGTTGCTGCGTCCCCGCGACGTCAATCGACGGCGCCCGCTTTACTCACCTGGAGGCGACCGCCTGTTGGAGCGCGGCCTCCAGCTCATTCGCGTGAAACTCGAGCTCAGTCAAACGCGTGGTGTACAGAACTCGACCGTCAGTTCCCACCACCAGCGCGAGACTGGGCCAGGCGTTATAAGCATTCTCGACTGCGCCGTCGAGCCCGTCTACAACCGCAGGGAACGGGAGACGCAGCTTACCGGTGCACATGGTGGCGTGCTCTTGTTTTTCTGGAATGGTCGAGGCTTGCTGGATCGAAACGCCCTCCCGGGTATTCCGGGTGCTCTCCCAGCCGTCGCCGCTGTGCGCTTCGCGAATATACACCAGCAGGAATGGCGTCTGTTTCCCGTATTTAGCATAGAGCGCCTTTAACGCGTCGGCCGCGGATCGGAAGTTTGGGCAGGAATAACTGCCAAATACCAGCACAACCGGGCTTTTTCCTTTAAAGTCGCTCAGTGAGACGTTCTTACCTGAGGCCGCTTCTGGCAGTGAAAACCTGGGCGCCGGATCATTGATCTTCGGCCCGGCCTTCCCCGCCGAACTGCCCGCAGCCATACTTGATCGCTGGGCGTTCAGTCGCTGCACCTGAGCCTGCTCCTGGCTCGCTTGCGCCGGCATTTTCAAGCCGGTATAGACGGTTGCCAGCATCTCATGACCCGCCAAGGAATTGGGAGCGGCCTTCACGGCCTCTTCCAGGGGCTGGCGCGCCTCTGCCAGCTTCCCAGTGGCAATCAGGTATTCACCCATCGCCAACCTTGCTTCCAGCGCCTGAGGCCTCAGTAAGAGCGATTGCTGCAGCAACGGCAGGGCCTCGCTAAACATCTTGCGAACCGTCAGAATCTGGCCAAGCCCCACATTCGCGGCGTAGTCGTTTGGGTCATTTGCGAGTTCCTTCCGGAAGGCCGCGGCGGCGCCGTCGGCATCGCCAGTCATCAGCAAGGCGCGGCCATAATACGACTGCAGTTCCGGCAGGTCGGGGGTTAGCTGCGCGGCACTGGCCAGTTGCTTCACGGCCGCCGGGTAGTCCCCCGACTCGAACATCTGCATACCCAACAGGAACCTGCTTTCCGCACTGTCGCCGTTCTTCAGAATGCGGTCGAGCATTACCTGCCCTTCGGCAATCCGCTGCTGGCGGATCAGCGCGGTACCGAGCATGTAGGCGACGGACAAGTCGTCCGGTGTCGCTTTCCAGAGTGGCTGCAACAACTCGATCACCCGGGCGTCGTCACCAAGCCGGAGGTGGCAGTCCGCCAGCAATAGGGTCACCTGCTGATTCTCTGGCTGAACGGAATAAACTTTCTCCAGTTTCAGAGCCGCTTCGGAAACCCGGCCGCTCTTGGAGTAGGCAATCGCGAGGTTCAATCCAATCCGCGGGTCGCCCGGCAGGATGTGGTCTGCCGCTTCGTATTCCTGGATCGCCTCGTCATATCGTCCCAGTTTCGCCAGCGCCACACCCAGGTTGGAATGGGCCACAACGTCATCCGGCTTGACCTTCAGGAAGGCACGATATGCCTCCACAGCCCCGGCGTAGTCACCCACCTGCTGTAGCGAAAGCGCGTGCTGGGCCAGGGCCATAGCATCGTCGCTCTGCGCGTGAACGGATCCGCCGGCCAACATCGCCAGGACCAACAGCAGGGTGGCAAGCGCGGCGGCGGGCATTAAGCTTCCTGTCGAAAAGCGGCCGGTGCTCAAGGTTCTGCTTTCGCCCCTGGCTGCTGGGCCTGCTTCGCCGCACTCAGTTGCTCGGCAATGTGTTTCTCGCGGTCGCCATCGGCCTTCCGCTTTTCCCGGTAGTAGACCGTTGCCAGCGTGATGTGCGCCTCTTCAAAGTTCGGGGAATCCTTTATCAATTGCTCAAGACGGGCCCGCGCCTCCGAGATCTTTCCCTCTGCCACTTCCACCGACGCGATCTGATAAAGGACGCCGGGATCACCCGGGCGGACCTGCAGAGCACGAGTGAAGTACTTCATCGCGTCCTCGTATTCCTGGTCCTGACGCAGCTGCATCCCCAGTCTCAAGTTGGCATCGTAGTTGTTCGGATCCTGCTCCAGTGCTTTGGCAAAAGCCTTGCGTGCGCCGTCCTGGTCGCCCGTCACCGATAGAGAGAGCCCGTAGTAGGCATACACGTCGGGGAGGCTTGGATTCAGCTGCACCGCCTTCTCGAAGTCGGCGCGGGCTCCGGCGAAGTCTTTTACATACATCTTCGTGCTCCCCATGAGCATGTGCGCTTCCGCCGAATCGCCATTCTTGAGAATCTGGTCGATCACAACTTGCCCTTGCGCGGTCTGCCCGTCCCGAACCAGCGCCGTACCCAACATGTAGTTCAGCGCGGCATCGGTGGGCTTGGCCCGCTGCGCGGGTGTCACCAACTCAATCACTCGTTTGTTATCGCCGGTCCTTAAGTAACAATCACCCAGCAAAAGGATCGCCTGGAAGTTATCCGGCGCCGCCTGACGCACCTTGACTAATTCGTCAATCGCTAAGACCAGTTCGCTGATCTTGTAATACGCAATCGCCAGGTTTAGCCGCACCGTCGGATCGGGATGTGCGGCCAGCGCTCGCTTGTACTCGGCGATGGCCTCCGTGAACTGACCCTGTGCCGCGAGTGCAGCGCCTAGGTTGGCCCGGATCATGGCCATGTCCGGATACAACTCCAACAGCGAGCGATAATCCTTACTCGCCTCATCCAGTTTCCCCGCTTGATGGGCTGCCACGGCCTCTTTGAGGAGATCCTCCGGAGACGGCGTCGATTGAGCACTCAAAACAGCGGTGAATATTGCCAGAACTGCGAATCGAAGCATTACTTGGGGTCAATTATCGGACGTTTCAGAGGCCCAATAGTCATGATGACACGGCCGATATGGCTTTGAATCGGGCCACAGGACCTGATTGCAGATAGCCCCAACCTTTTCGTAAAGCCTACCGAGCCGCGACTAAAGGAGCGGTTGCCTGGAATCCCGGGAAACCTCTCAATCCGGATACGGGTCCTTGGCGCGACCAACTCGAATCCAGTGGTCCCGGAACGCATGGTGAGCTTCGGCATTCGCGATCCGCGGCATATGGCATGACGTACACGCCTCCTTGGCAACCGGACAGGTCTTCTTCTTAATCAATGTATTCGCCGGGTTGTGACAGGCCGTGCACTTTGCATCGTAGTGCTTGTCGTCGCTCACCAATTCTTCATGTGGATTGTGGCAGGCCAGGCAGGAAATACGGCGATCGTCCAATGAGAAACAGGAACTGTTGGCCAAGCGATAGGGAGGAAATCGGGCATTATTTGGGCCTTTTAGGCCCATGATCATCACAGTCTCCCAGGTTCGATGGCAGGTGCCGCACATTTCGTTCGCCTGTTCGGGGTCCATTCCCTTCAACGACCGAATGGTGTGAGGCGCTTGCTTCCCATCGCGAATGCTGTCAACATGTGCGCCACCGGGCCCATGGCAATTCTCACACTGGACGCCCGGCTCGTAGCTTTTTAGTTGGAGAGTGTTCCCAATTCGGGCGCCGGTGGTGTGACACCCAAAGCATTTGGTGGAGTCCGTGCTATCCATCAGCCGGCCTGCCGCTTCGCGGAGCGTTGAAGGTTTTGATTCGGACGCGCCGACGGTTAGATCCAAGCCCTTTAACTCCGCGTAGTAACTTACCCGGCTTTCATAAAATGCGCCATCAACGTTATAAATATAGGTCTGCCCTGCTTTACCTTGGCCAAAAGCACTCATCAATTCGGTGACAAATACGTCCTTCCCATCAGTCACTTGATAGAGCACCTTGCCCTCAGACCTCTTGATTAAGTAAGTATAGGGTCCGAACACAAAACTGTAATGAATATCGCCTTCGAGAATCTTACACCGGTCGACCAGTTCCAGCGCCCGGGACATGCTGTTTTCGTGGAAGTGTATCGCTTGGGTTGGATGGCATAGGGCACACGTTTTGGCCCCAACGTAACGGCCCGTGACGTTCCAGAACGCGGCGCCCCTGGGAGGATCAGACGTCATATCCGCCTTGGCAGCTTGACCTGCAAACGATAGCGACAGTCCAGTGAAGAACGTTGCCAGCAGGCGAGCTATGAATAGAAATCTCTTCAAGCGTCTCGAAACTCTATCCAAATTCTAGCGGTGCTGAAACGAGCAAAGGGGGCGTCTCTTGCGAGACGCCCCCTTTGCCGTCTGGGTTACTGGTTCTGATCCGCGACCGTGAAGAAGCGGCCTACCCCGTTTCGTCTAGAAGTAGAAGTGGACCGACAGCTGAATAATGCGGTGTCCCTGCTTCTGAGTTACCTCGCCGAAGCTAGAGCAATTTGCCTCCCCAATAGAGGTGCAGGTTGGATACGCTTTAAGCGTGT
>JBAUOG010001256.1:0-12755 GCA_049579625.1 Bryobacteraceae bacterium | reverse complement strand
GCGATTCAGCTCTTGCCTTCCATCGCCTATAGCTCCACAGCCCTTCGCACACTCGGCATTCATAATGCAGTCGGTAACGAGAAAATCCCGTACGCATACTTGAGTGACCACTACGCCCTCCCTCATGGAATTGCCTGTCTGCTGGTCCCGTTTGGTTTCGGGGGCGCCGGAGGCCGGAATGAGTTTCTGAACCCCTATATTGGAGTCTTTCCTCTGCTTCTGGTCGTGATTGCCATCTGGAAGAACTGGAAGAACCCTTGGGTACGCTACCTGTTTTTTCTGGGGCTGGCCGCCTATCTTTACTCCTTCGGCCCGTTCTCTCCATTACACGGGGTGCTTTACGCTCTGGTGCCGGAACTTTGGGTCATCCGTGAGCCCGCCCGCATGCTCTATCTTGCCGGCTTCGCTCTCGCGCTGCTGGCGGGCTTCGGCGCCGAGATACTTCTCGCGCGGCAGGCTTCGTCGATCAACTGGACAGGGCTGCGCCGCGTTGGACTCGGCTTCGTTCTTGCCGGCGGTTTAGCAATCGCAGTTCCCGCTGTTTACGGTCGTCCGGCGGTCAACCCTTGGGTATCGCTTTCCATCCTCCTCATCTTCCTCACCTACGCGTTGTTTCGTACGATCACTTCCGGTCCGAGCGGTCGCACCGTCCGGCTTTTGGTTATTGGGCTCATCCTGCTTGATCTGTCCGCCTTCGACTGGTCCTCTCGAAACAGGATTGAAGTTGCGCAATCGGGCGTGGATCAGTGGGTCAAGCTGATGAGTTGCCGCGGTGCAGTCCGGTTCTTGAAGACACTGCCAGGACCGTTCCGCGTAGAGCTCACAGATGAGCAGCCGCCGAACATCGGTGACGTGTTTTCCATCCTGACCAACGGCGGCTCCGGCGCCACAGTGGCTATTGACTACGCTCGCTTGAGTGCCCGTCTTGACCTGCTGAACGTAAAATACCGGCTCGAGCCCGCGTCGAGCAGCAGTCCCAGCCCGCTTTACCAGGACAGTGCCTGGAAGATTTACGAGAACCCGGCGGCGTATCCGCATGCCTGGCTGGTGCATCAAGCCTCGGTCGAGCCGTCCACAATCAAGGCCTTCGATCGCGTGAACGACCCAGGCATCGATCTTCGGCAAACGGCAATCGTCGACTCCCCACCGGCCGAGCCGCTCGGTACACCTTCAGCTGCAAGCGACCAGATCCAATTCGTTTCTTACGGCATCAACAGGCTCGAGCTGGCGGTACAGTCTCAAAGTGGCGGCCTGCTGATCCTGAGCGAAAACTACGATTCAGCCTGGAAGGCCACAGTGAATGGCCGCAGTGCGAAGGTTTATCGGGCCGATGGTGCGCTTCGAAGTGTGGCAGTCCCCACCGGAAGCAGCCGCGTCATTTTCGAATATGCTCCGAGATCTGTATGGATGGGCGCCATGTTCTCGCTGCTTACGTTGCTCGGCGTCTGTACGGCTCTGATCCTGTTCCGCCGCGCTCAGTCAGCGCAACAAGCCAGGTTAAGCACAACGTCATAAGTTTTTGCGAATCAACCAAACTTCTGCCGCGAATCAACCACGCGTCAGAGCCTGTGAACACTCCACCACTGAACCGCGCGCGTTAGCAAGCGGATGCGCAGAGGTTTGCGACGCTATGTTTAACAGGCTGAAGTACCGCCTACTCGCCGAGCAGTTTCCCGTACGGGCGCATGGACTCCACGTTATCGAAGACCGCCTTGATCGCTGCTGTGATTGGAATCGCTAGCAGAAGGCCTATGCCGCCCCACAGTGCGCTCCAAAACATGAGCGCAATTGTCACAACCAGCGGATTCAGATGTACGCGGCGTCCCACTACTTTGGGGTAAAGAAAGTTCAAACCCGTCAAGTGGAGCGCCGTGACAAATGAGATCAGAATCAGGATGGTCGTGAACTTCGTCGGAATGGCTAGTGCCGCCATCAGCGGCGGTAGGACGGCCAAGGGGAGGCCGACATACGGTGCGAGACTCAGGAAGCCGCTGAGCGGCCCGACGATGGCCCAGTAGGGAACCCCAAGAAAAAAGAATCCCACCGCGCTGGCGCCGCTTAGAAATAGACCCAATATGAAGTTACCGAGTACGTATGCGCGGGTGAGTTCGCCCACGTTTGCCAGGCTCTTGCCTACCATGTAACGCTCTTCTCCGCGGAAGAGCTGTAGCACGCTTTTTCGAACGTGGTCGCTCCAACTCAACATAAAGTAGACCAGAAACGGAATGAAGGAAAGCATCAGTATGGCGTGGAAGTACCGGGACATGTAGCCGTACATGATCGTAATGGCCGGCCTGGGTTCCGAATGAATCTTTACTTCCTGGACAACCACCGGCGGCGGCTCCACGGGCAAGCCAGCCTTCCGGCGACGGTTCTGCGCCGCAGCCGCGGGCTTCTGCTGGATCTGCTCATCTTGCTCTCGCAGTTTCTTCGGCAGGACCTTGTCCACCGTCGATTTCTCGATGTCTTCCAACTCGTCGCTGGTCTTGTCGAAGAGCTCATTCATGCGCGCCGAATAAGCGGGCAGGTCTTGCGTGAGATGCGAGAACTGACGCCAGACAACCCCACTAAGAGCGTAGAGAGCCAATATCGCGAGGCCAATCACCACGCCGGCAGCAGCCGGACGAGGCAATCGCAGCCGCATCGCCAATTCCACGATCGGGTCCAGAATGAACGCGAACATCGCCGAGATGATCAAGGTGATGAAGAAGCCGCGTCCATAGTACAGAAGAGCCACCAGGGCCGCTAACCCGAGCGACGTGATGCCGAATTGAATGGCCTTCTGGGCCGGTAAATACGGAGAAAGTATTGGCACAGCGAAACGAGCGCCCATCGGGCGCACCCACCAAAACCAAGCGCAACACGTGCGCCCCAAAGCTTAGATATGGTTACTCTAACACGCAAACCCTATAATTTGAGTTTGCCGAACCCAACACCGATCTCCCTGGTTGGCCGCATCCTTGCACTGGATGTTGGAAAGAAACGCATTGGTCTCGCTATTAGCGACGAACTGGGCTTTACTGCGCAAGGTCTGGAAACCCTTCACCGGTCGCGCATCCGTGAAGACCTCGCCGGACTCGCCCGGCTGGCCCGTGAAAAGAATGTCGTGACAATCCTGGTAGGCAAACCTCTCCACATGAGCGGCTCGGTCAGCAGGCAGAGCGTCTACACGGAAGAGTTTGCGGAACGCCTCCGCGAGTGGACCGGCTTACCCATTGTTTTTTGGGACGAGCGTCTCACAACCGTCGAAGCGGAGCGGGTTCTGCGCGAAGGCGGAGCCACGTTGGCCGAAAGCAAACGCGCGGTCGATCGCATGTCGGCGGTCTTGTTGCTCGAAAGCTACCTGGAAAACCAGCGTATCCGCGCTGCCGATGCGAATCCGGACTTGGCGGAAACAAACGATGAAGATGAGGGCCCGGCCATTGACTAACGTTCGAGGCTGCGTGGTTCGCGTTGTGTTGGCTGGGCTGTTAGGCCTTGCGGCCGTTGCCGGCGCGCTCGCCTATTTGTGCTTCACTCCCTATAGAAACCCGAAGCCCAGTGTTGAAGTCGGACGGGCAGAGGGCGCTGCGAAGTCCTTTTCAAACGGAAGTTTCATCGAGATTGAACGTGGCACCGGCACCTCCACCATTGCCAAGACGCTGGAAGAACAGGGCGTGGTCCGGTCGCAATACCTGTTCCTTGTGGTGCGTGCCCTGCAGCCACGCGCACACTTGCAAGCTGGGGATTACCTGTTCGATCGTCCACTCTCACCCGTGGAAGTCTTCGACAAGATCCGCCGTGGTGAAGTCTTCTTCGAGGAACTGCGGGTCCCGGAAGGCAGCAATATGTTCGACATTGCAGCGCTGCTGGGCAATCTCAACTCTGTGAAGCCCGAGGATTTTCTGAAAGTGGCGGCGGACCCGCAGATGATTCTCGATCTTGATCCCAATGCTCCCGACCTGGAAGGCTACCTCTTTCCCTCCACTTATCACGTGACGCGGCAGACCACCGCCGGGCAGTTGTGCCGCGTGATGACGGAGCAGTTTCGGAAAGTTTGGGCCGCTTCCGGCGGTGAAGAGCGCAAAGCCGACATCCACAAGATCGTCACGCTGGCATCGCTGGTTGAGAAGGAGTCTGCCATTCCGGCTGAGCGACCGCAGGTGGCGGCCGTTTTTGAGAACCGCTTGAAGATCGATATGCCGTTGCAATGCGACCCAACCACGGTTTACGCCGCTCTGCGCGAGAACCGCTACAACGGCGTTATTCACAAATCAGACCTGGCCAGCGCAAACCCCTACAATACCTACGCACATCCCGGCCTGCCGCCCGGTCCCATCGCAAATCCGGGCGCGGAGTCACTGAAAGCCGCTTTGCACCCGGCAGATGTCAACTATCTCTATTTCGTCGCTAAAGCGGACGGATCCGGCTCACACAAGTTTTCCTCTGCCCTGTCCGATCATGCGCGCGCAGTGGAAGCGTACCGCAAGCGCACGAGCAAATAGCGCTACGGCCGCCGTTCGGCGCTCTCCGCATTTGGAAACCAGGAAAGCCAATCCTCCTGATCCCCGATCGGCTGGCCGGGTGGCGCCTCCACTGGATGCGGCAGGTCGAGCGACTTCGGATCACGCCCGAACTTCTCCAGCATAAGCAGCGTATAGCGGCCCTGAGCCTTCGTCTCCGCGTCTGCGCTCTGTGCCAGAACCGCGGCCTGCCGCTTCACATCATCCAGATGCGACGTGGCAACGGCGCGAACTTGTGCCGGCGCCGTTCCATCGGCAGCCAATGCCATCAGGTGTTGGACAACCACGAAGCGAGTGCTTCTGACCACCTCTGAGCCCAGCCCCGCCGGCGTGCTCGCACCCCAGGTTGCCGCAATCAATTTCGTGATCACTTCATCCAGCCCTGGATTGTCAGGCGACTGCGCGTGATATTGAACCAACCGCGCTGCGCGCTGGGGATTAAGGATCAAACTCACGGTCAGGTTGGCCGAGGCTTCGGCGCCCGCCAGTGGATCGAACGTAAGTCCGGTGCGGAAGGGAAAGGTTTCGCGGGTTCGAGGATAATCAGGTGGCCGCGGAGGAATCAAGACTAGAATCCGGTCCGGCAACGTTAGGGTTTCCGGCTTTATCGTTTCGAGCAGTGCAGCCAGTGCTCTTCGCTGCTCGGCGGCGGGCACAATCTTGGTAATTGGCTGCCCGTCCCCGCGTAGCGCATATGTGTACTCATTCCCGCCTAGCACCTTGCTCGCCGCCTCAGTCTGATAGCGGCAGAGGAAATACAGCGGAACCAACACTTCGTCCAGCGTGCTCAGCGGCGCACCGGTCTCGATGTTGTTCTCTCCGAACCGCGCGAGCGCCGCTGCCCGAATCTTCAGCAGCCGATTGAGTTCATCCACCGCATTGGTGCCGTTGTCCCAGAGATGCGACTTGGGATGCGCACTGCCAAACGGCCGGCTGTCCGCATCGGTGATAAACGTATCGCCCGTCGCAGCGGCGTTCAGAATAATCTTGTTCAGTGAGGCGTGCTCGTCGGTGCCGGGAGGAAACTGCGAATAGCCGTAGGCGATGGTAACCTTGTCCCACGCGCCAAGCCCTTTCGCGTAAGCGTCCGATAAATCAACCCTTCCATCCGCCGATAGCTTGAGCAGCGGAAACGGATAGTCCATCACGGAGGCTCGGTTGTTTGTGCTGGCGATATAGTTGTGTTCCAAACCGAGGGTGTGGCCTACTTCGTGCGCAGCCAGTTGGCGGAGGCGCGCATAAACCGCCTGCGTCAAGGCATCATGCGTATGCGACCCGGCCGCATGCGGCGCCATTAAGCCTTCAAAAATCAAGTAGTCTTGTCGCCCGCGCAACGACCCCAGCGTGACAATGCCCTTGATGATCTCGCCGGTACGTGGATCGGCGAGTCCCGAACCGTATGACCATCCCCGTGTCGACCGGTGCACCCACTGGATGATGTTGTACCGCACGTCCATGGGATCGGCATCCGGGGCAGAACTTTCACCTGAAACGCATTCCGGAATCCCGCCGCTTCAAACGCTTCGTTCCACCAACTCGCGCCTTCAATTAACGCCTGCTGAATGTCCGGTGGCGCCCCCGGGTCCACGTAGTACACAATTGGTTTCACGGGCTCGCTGACGGCGGCCGCTGGATCTTTCTTTTCCAGCCTGTGACGGGCGATGACGCGCTTGATGACCGGCTGATCCAACGGAGCGGCAAAGTCCATGTAGTTGATCCCGAAATACCCGGCCCGGGGGTCTTGGGCTCGCGGCTTGTAGTTTCCGTCCGGCAGTTCCACAAGCGACTGATGCTCCCGCACCGTTATGCTCTCCGGAGTGGGCACCACATCCTTCACGAATTGCCCGGCCGGCTCTCCGGTAAGCGTGATAGTCATCTCCACTTCCGTATTCTTCGGGAATCCTTTAGTCATGGGCAGGTAGAACGCGCAGCGCGACGGGTCCACTTTGTAGCTGCCCTGCTTGGTCGCCGAAAGCTGTTGGGCAACGCCTGCCGCATCGCGCAAGAAAAACGTCGTGGCGTCCACCAGCACAACCGGCCCGTCCTGGGCCGATACCTCAAAGCCCCACACTGCGGACCGCGCGAAGGCCTGATCTGCCGCGCGCCGCTCTGCCGGATTCTCACTCACCGCACGGAACCCATAGTTCGACTCAATCAGCAGAACACGTGGGCCAGTGCGCTCGAACTGGACGACCTTAGGCTCGCGCATCAGGCCGCGGTCAAGCCCGATATCATTCGAGCCAACGCCGGCCGGGAGAGAGTTGACGTATAAGAACTCCCGGTTCCACCGGCTAATCTCCATCCAGATCTTGCCGTCCTTTTCATCCCAGAAAATCGGCACGAATCCATCGATCTTCTGGAATCCAGCCACCTTCTTCCCAATGGAGGGCAGGTCGCCCGCAGCGGGCTGACCCGAGGTAAACAGGGCTGAACTCAAGAGCAAACTGATGGCACAAATGGGTTTCATGTTTCGAATATGCTCGCCGTTTTTAAGAAAGTGTAACAATCTTTCATGACAAAAACGGCCCTAACTAAAATATATGTGGTAACTTACTTGAAGTCGAGGAGGTGCGTTGAGCTTACAACGTGAAATCCTGCTCATCGAAGATAATCCGGGCGATGTCCGGTTAATGCGCGAAGCCCTCCGGAATGCCGATTCCCGGGCAACGCTTCGAGTGGTGAACGACGGCGACGAAGCTCTCCGCTACTTGCATCAGGAAGACGAGTACCTGGATGCGCGGCGCCCCAGCTTGATTTTCATGGACTTGAATCTCCCCAAGTCCGATGCGCGCGAGTTACTGGTCCATCTCAAGAACGACCAACTCTTGAAAGTGATCCCTGTCGCAGTGCTCACGACCTCCGACGCCGAGCGCGATATTCGCGAGATTTACGAGCTTCATGCTAACTGTTATTTGCGGAAACCGGTGGATCTCGATTCTTATTTCGAGACCATTCGCCAAGCGGTCTATTTCTGGCTCACCGTTGCGGTTGTACCGTCTGAATAATGGGTTCCGCGTGGCAAGCCGAGGGGCTGCGGTTGGCGTCCATTCTGCTATGATTGCGGCGCATGAGTGACTACTCGATTGGTGTCGACCTCGGCGGCACGAACCTGCGGGCCGCGGCAATCGATCGCGGCGGAAAGATCCTGGCGCGAGCCTCTTCGACCACAAACGATCCCGACAGCCGCGACGCCATCATCGGCGGCATCGTGACTGCCATCCAGGCCGTCCGGTCCGAAGTAAAGGGCGGAACACTCCTGGGCGTCGGTGTCGGCATTCCCGGGTACATCCAAATGAAAACCGGCGTCGTCATTGGCTCAGCCAACCTGCCCGGTCTGGATGGCTTTCCGTTCCGCGATGAGGTCAGCAAGCGCGTGGACGCGAACATCATTCTCGAGAATGATGCCAACGCCGCCGCTCTCGGCGAGCAATGGATGGGCGCCGGCCGCAACCGCAACGAACTCGTGCTGGTAACGCTTGGGACAGGCATCGGCGGCGGCATAATCGTCGACGGCCGAATACTTCACGGGTTCCTTGGCATGGCCGGAGAGATCGGCCACATGACCGTGATTCCCGACGGTAACCCCTGTGGCTGCGGAAACTATGGCTGCCTGGAAAAGCACGCCTCAGCCACTGCCATCGTCAGCATGGCCCGTGCGCTCGGCTTGGGCGACTACAACCTGACCTCGGAAGACGTCTACAAGCTGGCCGTCGGCGGCAACCAGCGGGCGCAGGCTGTGTTTGACAGCATGGGCCGCGCCCTTGGCATGGCGCTGGCGAACCTCATCAATGTCTTCAATTTCCCGCTCTACCTGCTCAGCGGAGGGGTGTTGCCCGCTTGGGATCTTTTTACTCCGGCGATGTTTGAGCAAGTAAAAAAACGCTCATTTACCTTCACTCGCACCGACACGAAAATCGAGAAGGCCATCCTCGGAAATGAAGCGGGCCTGTTTGGCGCGGCCTACCTGCCGTTCCAGATTGCCGAGCGTGGCGCCGAGGCAGTAATCAACTAGACTCTGGAGAATCTTAATGTACTGGCTCGGCCTTGATACTGGCACCGGTGGTACGCGCGCGTTGTTAGTGGACGCGAAAGGAATCGTCAGGCATTCCTTTACCTCTCCGCACGAAGAGATGGCCATGGCTAAACCGCTGTGGGCCGAACAGGATCCCGCGGACTGGTGGAGAGCGGCCCAGGCAGCGATCCAGGGGGTGTTGGGGCTTGCCGGCATCGATGGCTCGGCGGTCCTAGGCGTGGGCCTGTCCGGGCAGATGCACGGTCTGGTCATCTTGGATTCAAAACAGCAGGTCATTCGCCCGTCCCTTATCTGGTGCGATCAGCGCAGTCAGGAACAAGTCGACTACATCAATGCCAAGGTCGGCAAACAGAAGGTCCTCGACTATACCGCGAATCCGGTGCTCACCGGCTTCACTCTTCCCAAGTTGCTGTGGGTTCGCGACCATGAACCCCGGAACTTCGCTCGCATCAGCAAGATGCTGCTGCCCAAGGATTACGTCCGTTTTCAGCTAACTGGGGAGTTCGCAACCGAAGTCTCCGATGCCAGTGGCACGTCACTCTTTGACGTTGTGAATCGCCGCTGGTCAACCGATATGACCGCCGCACTCGGCCTGGACACCGCCATCCTGCCCAAAGCCCACGAGTCGAGCGAGGTCACTGGCGCCATCTCGAAGAAGGCGGCTGAACTCACAGGACTGCGCGAAGGCACGCCGGTAGTGGGCGGCGGCGGGGATCAAGCGGCCAGCGCTATCGGCAATGGCATTGTTGCCCCCGGTTACGTATCCTGCACGGTCGGCACGTCGGGCGTCGTGTTCGCCTATCTCGAGAAACCTGCCTACGATCCCGCCGGCCGCGTCCACACGTTCTGCCATGCCATCCCCGGCGTTTGGCACGTCATGGGCGTAACGCAGGGCGCCGGTCTCAGCTTCCAATGGTTCCGAAACCGCCTCGCCCCTACCGCCTCCTACGACGACCTCACCGCCGAAGCGGCTGGTTCTCCCAGCGGGTCACAGGGCCTGTTCTGGCTGCCCTATCTGATGGGTGAGCGAACGCCTCACCTGGATGCCCTGGCCCGCGGCGCGTGGGTCGGCCTCACCGCTAAACACAGTCGCGCCGACCTAATTCGATCCATCCTAGAAGGTGTCAGTTATAGCCTACGCGATTGCCTTGAGATCATTGCCGGTATGGGCGCTCCGGTCTCCCTGGTCCGGCTTTCCGGCGGCGGCGCGGCCAGCCCGTTCTGGCATCAGCTATTCGCCGACATCTTCGGCAAACGAGTTGTCACTCTGGAAACCAAAGAGGGGTCCGCCTACGGTGCCGCGCTGCTGGCGCTCGTCGGTACGGGCGAATATGCGTCAGCCCACGAATTATGTAGTCAGGCCATCCAGGAATCGGCTGTGAGAGAACCCGACGCCGGCAATGCGGCCTTTTACAACCGGGCATACGAAGTTCACCGGTCGCTGTACCCTGCCCTAAAGGAAACCTATCAGTCGATTTCACATCTCTGAAGTCCGTGGCACAAGCCCCCTTCAGCCTGTGATTGCCTTCTCCGAGCACTCTGAGTGTCCGCCTCCCGCCTTCACGTCGGCCAACCCCTTACACTAGGGTCGATGGCTGAGCCCCTTCATAGTCAGCGTGATGCCGCCCAGTTCTGCGACGTCAGCCTACCCGTTCCGGTAGACCGGCTCTTCACCTACGAGCTCCCGTTGACCCTCCGCCATCGCGCCCAACCGGGTTCCCGGGTCTTGGTTCCGTTTGGGAATCGCCGCTTGATTGGCTTCATCCTGAAGTTGCGCCACGATGCGGGAACCACTCCCGCCCGTCAAGTCCTGCGGCTGCTGGACGAGTGTCCCGTCCTGGACGCGGAAATGCTGCGGCTCGGCCAATGGATCGCCGAGTACTACTGCGCCCCACTGGGCGAGGTTCTGCGCGGGATGCTCCCCCTCGCCGGCGAAACTCGAAAAACGCTCACCTACTCTTTGACCGCGGCTGGCCGCGATATCGCTCGCCAGCTTTCGATGCATGAGGACAAGAGCGCGACCACCCAGATCATCCGGCTTCTCGACGAGAAACCACGCTCGCTCGAGTACGTCAGCCGTAAAATCGAGCGCGCTAAAGCCGCCCTCCAGTCGCTCCTGAAGCGCGGATGGATCTCGGCAATCGAAGAACACTCGGATCGGGATCCGCTTCGCGCGTCTACGGACCGCTTGCGCGTAGAGTTCCGCGAACGTCCGGCCGAAGGATTGAAGTTCAAGAAGGCCGAACGCGAATTGCTCGCGTTCTTGGAACTGCACCCCGGCGCTCACGAGCTCAAAGACCTTACCGGCATCCTCAAGAAGGCCAGCGAGTCGGCACGTGCCCTGGCCCGCCGCGAACTGGTGACCCTGACCACCGGAATGGAGATCAGCACGGATGGCTTCGAACGGCCCACCCCGGAACTGAACCCACACCAGCAATCGGCTTTTGAGGCCATCGCCCAAGCCCTGGATGCCCGCCAATTCCAGCCCTTCCTGCTGCAAGGGGTAACCGGGTCCGGCAAGACCGAGGTTTACATGCGGGCCATTGAGGCCACCTTGGAGCGCAATCTCAACGCTCTTCTGTTGGTGCCCGAAATCGCGCTGACACCCGCTGTCGCTGGCCAGTTCTTTCATCGCTTCGGCCGGCAGGTCGCCATCCTTCATTCCGCTTTCAGCGAACCAGAACGCGCCGAGCAGTGGCGCCGTATTCGCGAAGGCAAGGCCCGCGTCGTGGTGGGAACCCGCTCCGGCGTCTTCGCACCGGTTCAGAACCTGGGGCTCGTCATCATCGACGAAGAGCACGACGCCAGCTACAAGCAGCAGGACACGCCTCGCTATAACGGCCGCGACGTGGCCCTGGTACGCGCGAAGAATGCCCATGCTGTGGCAATCCTGGGCTCCGCCACGCCAAGCATCGAAACCCGTTTCAACGCCTCGTCGCAGAAATACGGCCTGCTTCGCCTGCCGGAGCGTGTCGCCCGGCGGCCGATGCCCCAGGTGGAAATCATCGACATGCGCCAGGAGTTCCTAGAGACGAAACGCCAGGATACCTTCTCGCGAAAGCTGCTCGAGCAAATCGAAGAGCGCCTTAAGAACCGCGAGCAAGTGATGCTCCTGTTGAACCGCCGCGGCTTTTCTAGCTTCATGGTGTGCCGCGCCTGTGGCGAGCGCCTGCCCTGCGTGAACTGCTCGGTCACCCTGACCTATCACAAGCGTGACCGCCGCATGCTCTGCCACTACTGCGGTTACGCCGAGAAGGTTCCGTCGATTTGCCCCCAGTGCGGCAGTGACCATGTCCAGTTCCTCGGCACCGGGTCCGAGCGTGTCGAGGCGGAACTGTTCGCACACTTTCCCACCGCTCGTATCGCGCGACTCGACCGCGACTCAACCAGCAACAAAGGCTCCTTCGAAGAGATCCTGCGCGCCTTTCGCAATGGCGATATCGACATCCTGGTCGGCACTCAGATGATCGCTAAAGGGCACGACATCCCCAACGTGACGCTAGTCGGCGTCGTTCTGGCCGACATCGGCCTATCCATGCCCGACTTCCGCGCCGCCGAACGAAGCTTCCAACTCTTGACGCAAGCTGCCGGCCGCGCCGGCCGTGGCGACCTTGCCGGACAAGTGGTGATCCAGACCCTCAATCCGGATCATTACGCCATACAGTTTGCCGCTGCGCAGGATTACGAAGGCTTTGCCAAGAAGGAGCTGGATTTCCGCAAGTGGCTGCGATATCCACCATTTTCCGCCTTTGCCAATGTGCTGGTTCGTGCCGGCAAGCAGGAGGACGCGCTTCGCATGGCCACCGCCATCGGCTATCTCCTCAACCCGCCACCCGAGGGAACCAAAGTCATGGGGCCCGCCGAGGCCCCTGTGCCCCGGCTCAAGAACGAGTACCGCTACCAGATCCTCCTCAAATCGGCCCAACGCAGCACCCTACGCAAGACCCTCGATCGGGTTCGCCAATATGCCACCGATCAAAAATGGCCCGCCACGGCTCTCGTGATCGACATCGACCCGCTGAGCCTAATGTAAAAGTCAGGCAAAACCATCAAATGAGCCGCGACGCTCAAACGTGGCGCAGGCTGTTAGCCCGCTGAGCCGAGAGTCATCTGTGTGCCCCAAAGGGGCAGATTGCCAGTGGGGGAAGGACCCACTCGAATAGTTGATGGTTAGATTCGATAGCTATCGAGCGGCGAGTCTGGGTAACCGGGCTAGCCGA
>JBAUOG010001255.1:0-6582 GCA_049579625.1 Bryobacteraceae bacterium | reverse complement strand
GCCACGTCTGGGGGCACCAGGCCGCTGCCGATGGAGCCGAGGACCACGCGCAGCTTTTGGATGACGGGTCCAGGATCACCGTGGGTACTGATATGCAGCGCCATGCCGTCGGAAAACTTGATCGTTTCGCGATCGAGCAACTCATAGAACGTGGGGGGCGACTCTCGCATAGTCCGATATCGCGAGTCGGCGACAATGCCGACAATCTCATGACTACCAGGAGCAACCTCCCCTGGTGTGGCAATCCCAAATGTGCGCCCAAGTGCGTCGGCGCCCGGGAAAAACTGCTGTGCGAAACTCCGGCTCACCACGGCTGGGCGAGGCTTGATCTTGTCGTCACCCCGGCGAAATCCACGTCCTTCGATGATACGGATATTCAGGTTCGCCAAGTGTCCGAGGCTGACATTGTTCACACTCGTGTTAAGCGAGTCGGCAAAACTCAGTGAGGACCCGCTTGGCCCCACCGTGGTCTTGAGACCGATGCCACGCATTAGCGCCGTATAGGCCAAGCTGACAGCTTCAACACCCGGCACCGCTTCAGCACGGTGAACTATTTCATCGAATACCTGCGGAATCTGTTGGCTCTTGATGCCTGCCATACGGGGGTTGACCGTCATCACGATCAAGTTTTGACGGCGGAAGCCCGGATCCTGTTCGCGAAGCCGATCGAGTGTTCTGACCAGGGACAAACCGCCCGTTAAGAGAACCGTTGAAATGGCCACCTGGAAAGCGACCAGCGAATGACTGAGCCGCCGACCAGAAAGGCGGTTGCCGCCGCGCGCAATGGCCGAGTTAGGGTTGGTGCGAGCGGCACTCCATGCTGGAAAGGCACTGACCAGGAACGCGGTGAGAACGCAAGCGAGTGCCGCGAACATGAGCACACGCAGGTCCGGCGTCAGTTCGATCCCGATGGGCCGACGCTGCGGAAGAAAACGCAACAGCAAGGGCCCGCACCAATAAGCGACTGCCCAGCCACCGGCCGCGCCAGCCAACGACAAGACGAGGGCATCAGCCATGGTTCGCCGCACGATGCTCCAGCGGCTGGCGCCGAGACTCAAACGAATGGCCGTCTCGTGACGCTGGGCTTCTCCTCGCGCCGCGATCAACCCGCCCACATTGGCACAAACCAGCAGCAGCAGTGCGACACCGGCACCCATCAGGGCTACGACGGCCCCGGCAAAGGTCTTGCGCATCGCAGAAACGCCACTGCCGGCGAAAGCGAGGACGGACTTGCGCGCCTTCCATTGTTCGACGTCTTTGGGGGTCCATCCGGGCTGGCCTGCCAACTCAGCTTCGACCATCGCCGGATACAAAGTTCGCACTTCAGCTTCTGCCTGTTCGAGCGAAACACCGTCGCGCAGACGAAGATAAACGTTCGATTCGGCGTGCGCGGTCCCAGGCTCGGTAAACCACAATTTGCCGGCCGACATGGTGACCCAAACATCTGTACGCTTCTCCAAATCGAGACCCGAGAAGCCAGGAGAGAGCACGCCTACGATGGTGAAAGGGTTGCCGCGCAACCGGATCGTTTTGCCAATCGGATCGCTGCCCGTGAAGGCTCGCTGCCAGAAGCCATAACTGAGAACAGCCACCGCGGCGCCATGCTGTTCGTCGTCGTTGGTCAGCAAGCGACCCCGCGATGCCTTCAGGCCCAGTGCCGTGAAATAGTTGCCAGAAGCAGTCTCGCCGGTGATGCTTTCCAGACGACTATCGGCTCCCAGAGCCATCTCCATTTGCCACGATGCGAAGACATCCGAAAAAGACTTCGAGTGTTCGGCCAGAAAGCGTTTGTAAAGGTATGGGTGCTCGTATGAAACATGAGTGGGAGAAGCCTGTACGCCAAGACGAAGTAACTGCTCGGGCCGCGCGACGGCGAGTGGGCGCAAAAGCAGTGCGTCAACCGCGGTGAAGATGAGCGTGTTCGCGCCGATACCGAGCGCGAGCAAGAGCATGACGACTCCCGAGAACAAAGGAGTCCGGATGACCGATCGCAGAGCCTGGCGGAAATCGGTGGCGAGCGTCCACATCTCGCTCTTATCGTACAGTCACTAGACGTTGGGTGTAGTCACCCAACCCGGCGGGCATCAGCGGCTCAACGGTCGCAAGGCGATTCGGATCAATCGCTTACAGACCAACCCCTTTGGCTAAGTGCATGCGCTCTCAAAGGATGAAGTCTTCTGAGAGGACCATATGTTAAAGATTGCAAAACTCGCTTGCCTGGCGACGCTGTGCCCACTGCTCATTTGGGCCCAGGCCGCATCACCGGCGCATGTGCAGGTACAGGTAATGGTGACGGTTGGCCACCACAATGGGCACGAGGCGCCGGAGCTAACGCGGAACGAGCTCATTGTTATGCAGGGCGATAACCCCGCGCCAATCGCCAACCTGTTTCCGCTACGCGGCGACCGGGCTGGTGTCGAGCTGTTCGTTCTGGTAGACAACTGCTCGAATTGTGAGCCGGGACCCATCTTCGACGAGTTGCGGCACTTCCTCATTTCTCAACCATCGACGACCCTTGTGGGGGTGGCCTACATCGATAGCGGGCACCTGCGTGTCCTTGAGAATCCAACGCAGGATCATGAACGCGCCGTCAAGGCTCTGAGCGCTCCGGCGGGAAGCAAGCCTTCCAGCCCGTTCATCGCACTAAACGAGCTGATCGAAACCTGGACGCAGGGTTCGTCGCAGCGTGCGGTGCTCATGATCTCAAATGGAATCGATCCGTCTACGCCGCCGGAGATGCTCCAAGCCGACCGATCCGTCGAAGGAGCGCTTCGGGCAGCTCAACGCGGCAGCGTTACGGTTTACGCCATTTATCATCCGAGTGCCGATTATTCCAGCACCGATACGTCCAAGGTATATTCCGGACAGGTTCAGTTGTCCCACCTGGCGCTGGAAACAGGCGGTGAAGCATATTTCCTGGGCTTTGGGCCGATGCCTTCGGTGGCGCCATTCCTGGCCGATCTCTCGGATCATCTCGCGAACCGGTATCTGCTGGAATTCATCGGCCACACCGGTTCGTCTACGCTTCAGCGGATTACCGTCAAGAGCACGAACCCCGATGTCGAGCTGATGGTGCCGGACCGCGTTCCGGTGACGGCTCGCCCGCCTCTGCCGGTCAGCGGCAAAGACTAAGTACGCGATTTCGGAATTCATCGCTTCCGTCACGGTGACAGCTTCTTTGCGAGCCGCGCGCGTCAGAGCTTGTGTGAAAACTTTGGGACAGAGTGACGAGTCGACTGTACTGCATCTTGGGACAGGCTCGCTCTGTCCGCGCGGCGATTGGACTTGAGTTGACCACAGTGGAATTCGTGATCGCCTTGGGAAAGAGGCGCCTGTCCCAGTCGGCTTTGTCGTGCGTCCGCGCGCGTCAAGCGGTGTGCCGATACGTGATCGAACCTCTGATATCGGGTACCGAGAAGGAACTGCGGGCTAAAGTGCCGAACCAATCGGCCGTTAAACCTTGAATCGGAACGAACGGACTCGCGCCTCAACGCAAGACCACTAGCGGCGGTAAATTGGAAAGCGGGGTTGTGAACGCTGTCGGCGTGGCACCGGCTCCCGTTCGATTCTAAGGAGGAGATCTGCAAATGGCGAGTACGGCGCTTTCGAGCCTTGGCTCAGGAAAATCAATCGTGTGGGCGATTGTGGTAATCATTCTGGGGTTTCTGGCGATTGCACTTCCGCTGGCTACCTCGGTGGGCGTGGTGGTCGTCGTCGCATGGCTGATCCTGCTGGCCGGGGCGTTTCAGTTGATCCACGCGTTCCAGTCGAAAGGGGTCGGCAGCACGGTCTGGAAGATCGTTGTTGCGATTCTATATCTGATCGTCGGGATTTATTTCATACTCAATCCGCTGCTGGCGGTCGCCGGATTCACCCTGGCACTCGCGGTTTTCTTTGTGGTGGAGGGAGTGATGGACCTGGTGGTCTATTTCCAGAACCGCAAAGCAGGAGGCTCGGGATGGATCCTGTTCAACGGCGTCGTCACGCTGATCCTGGGAATCATGGTCTGGCGACAGTGGCCTTCGAGTTCATTGTGGTTAATCGGGACGCTGGTCGGAATCAGCATGATCATGACGGGAACGACACGACTGATGTTGAGCCTCGCGGCCCGGCGAGTCGCCACAGCGTTAGCGTGATTTATCAGGTTCTGAACATGGTGCAGATTTCCCGGTAGCTTACCGCGTCTTCGGCGAAAGAAAAGGTACCGCGCTCTTGCATCTCACGTGCGGCTCGGAGGAATGCGCCCAGGGCCGCACGTGAGAGCGCGCTGCCGACGCTGACGCGCTTGACGCCGAGGGCTGAGAGTTCGGCCAAATTCAATTGAACGCCTGCGAGGCCCATGACGACGTTGACGGGGCGGTCGACGGCCCTTACGATTGCGGCGATATCGTCCTTACCGGTGACGCCCGGCGCATAAAGAACGTCGGCGCCGGAGATTTGGTATGCCTGTAGCCGCTTGATCGTGTCGTTTAGATCGGGCCTGCCGACCAGATAGTTCTCACAGCGGGCCGTCAGCGTAAAGGGAAATGGAAGAGATCGCGCTGCCTCCGCTGCGGCGCGGACCCGCTCGACTGCATGGTCAAGTTCATAGATGGGCTGGTTCGGCTGCTGAGTGGAGTCCTCGATCGAGCCGCCGACAACACCGGCAGTTGCAGCAAGCCGGATGGTTTCCGCGACAATCTCAGGGGCGTCGCCAAAGCCGTTTTCCAGATCGGCGCTGACAGGCAGGTCCGTCGCTGATGCGATGGAGGCCAGGTGCGTCATCATCTGCTGACGATCGACGGTATTATCCGGCTGCCCGACGGAGAAGGCATAACCTGCACTGGTGGTGGCAAGCGCCTCAAAGCCGAGGAGTGCAAGAAGCCGCGCGGTGCCGACGTCCCATGGATTGGGAATGATAAATGCCCGATCGCGGCGATGGAGAGCGGCGAAGGCTTGTCCTTTTTCAGCTTGAGTCAACATGGCGGTCAGGCCGATCCGGCGAAACTCGAAGGGAGGCCGACCGTGGCGACCAAACACGGCGCAACCAAGTTCGTCTTTCGTTCATGGGACCATCGTTGATCAGATTATCTGACAGCGCACAGGCAAAATCAGGGAATCTCCACTGAGCTGTTCTCGGCGGCTAGCAGCTGGCCCTGAGTATCCCGCAAAACAACGCGAATCACATAGCCTCCGATCTTCACATCGAAGCTATGCCGAATGGTAACGCCCGATCCCAGCTTGGTTTGAAGCGTGACATCCCGCAGGCGCATTTCGAGACTTTTTTCGCTGGCCTGAATGAAGTTGCCGTTGCGGTCAAACAGCCCCACCACGATTGTCAGATCATCGCGATTACGATCATCAACCTTCTTGAAAGGCAGATGCCGGATATCGATGTGCGAGAGAACAGTGAGCTTGGCATCGAAGTCGGCCGTTTTGAAGAATTGAGTGTGAACGTCGAATGGAATGTCGCGGATGACCTCGCGTGAGAAGAGGGCATCTTCGATCTGAGACTTCGCCTCCATGGCCGGATCCGCCACATGCTTGGGAGCGAAGTAACCGCGGCGAGCCTGAACGCCCAGGTTGCCGGTGCCGGGTGCCAGCGTGACCTTGAGCTTGTGATAAACACCGTCGGGTTTGAGGTTCACGGGCGAGAATCCCAGCACGTAGATGTATTCGGGGGTATCGGCCACGCGCTGGAATCCGGCCTTCAGGTCGTTGTTGTTATGGAAGAACGATCCGCCAGTGCCGTCGGCCAACTCGCCCAGGACATCGGACTGCAAGTCGGAGCTGGTGCGGTCATACTCATGCATCAGGCTTTCCGCCTGAACATTGTAGGTGGGCCGGCTCGCGTCGGGCAGGCTGTTGTTGTACAGTCCGCGGGCGTCTAACGAACTGATAACGATGCTCCAACGAGCAGCACGGTCGATCAGTTGAGTCACGATGGGATGGTCTTCCAGAGTAAGAAAGCCGGGAGAGACGACAACAATACTGCGCTGGCCCGGCATGGACGAGATGCGCCGGATGACCTCCCGCAGGGACGACAGAGCCAAACGGGTATCATCGCCGCCGATGGCGATGACCCGTTGAGACATCTGCCGAACCATTTGCTCCGCCATGGCTTGTGCTTGTGCCTCCGCTCCGGATGGGAAGGAAGGGAAGCCGGGGCAGCTTTGGACGTCCGCCGACGCGATCTGCATGGCGTATGAATCGCTCTGGTTGATAATGCGGTCGGCCATGTAGTAGGTGATGTAAGGACAATCGTTCTGGGCCGTTGTTGCCTGCGGCCGGACCCGCAAGCTCAGGAGCGCCGCGTGCAGTTTGGCCTTATCATCGGTGAAGTCTTGGGTGGTAACTCCCGAGGTGCTGAAGATGGCGGCGCGATCGGTTGCGCCCAAGGTCTCATTGATGTTCTTGTCAGCCGCATCGCGGGCCATGGCCAGATCATTGAAATCCAGATGCACGTCGTCAAACAGATAAGCGATGAAATGGCTGGCGATCGGGGGAGGCGCGGGCTTCGGGGTGTCGCCGGGCATCACTTCCTCCTTGGGTGGTTCCACTGGGACGGAGAGATCGCTGAGCTTCTGGGCAACGAATTTGGTG
>JBAUOG010001254.1:0-1953 GCA_049579625.1 Bryobacteraceae bacterium | reverse complement strand
AAAGCCAGAGCCTGACCCTTTCCCTGCGCATCAGCGAAGCCTTGCGCAATCGGCTGGAGGACCTCAGAAAGCTGACGGCCCAGCGAAAAGGGGACAACGTTTCGACCTCGGAAATCGCGAAGCGGCTGCTCGAATCCGCCCACCATGAGCGGATCGAACTGGTGGAACTGTTGGGTAAGGCGACCGAATCGCTGCTGGAGATTCGCCGCAAAGGCGAGGCGGGACAAATGATCTCGCGGGCGCAGTGGACCCTGCTCGCCTATTACGTGCAGCGAGGATCGGAAGGGTTTTCCAAGAATCCGCCTTCGCGCGAGTCGTTCATCGGAATCCTGAAGGCGTTCAGTGCGGTGTACCAGTTGAGCACCAAGCGATCGAGGAACGAGGCGGATTACTTGAACCACCTCGGGCCGGAGTCCTGGCCAGAGCGGCCGCTGGCTCCGGGTCCCATCGCGCCGGAAGTGGTTCGGGCCGCGGTCTCGCAGTTGCTTCAGCGGCTGCAGGATCCAGCGAGCCGGTGTGGACCTCCAATCATGGCAGGACGGAATCTGTACCTGTTGCTTGAAGACGCCGAAAAATCCTGCAGTGTGGCAGAACTCAACCAGGCGCTGGCTCCTTTTTTCCGTGTGCTCTGGAGGGTGGCCGCGCGCGGGCATTACGCGGCCCAGCGCGAGCCCATCCGCGCCAGTGGCCAGACCTTCTTTCGTCCGCCGATCCCGACGCTTCAGGAGAACGGTTTCACACTGTCGTTTTGTCCTGGCATGGACGGCGAACTGTCGGTCCTGCTATGCATGCCGGGCACGCGAGGTCCATCGTATCCGGTGGCGCCGTACCCGATGATCGCTGAGTTTCGTTCGATGTGGAAGGCATTCCCCGAGCCGGGGCCACAACAGATCTGGGAAGGCGAGCGGTTCCATGCCTTCACGACGCAGGCTTACACACCCGGGGAGCCGATCCAGTGCTGGTTTCGCGCCAAAGACAACGGGATCACCGTTGGTTTTTCGATCGAGGAGTGGAAGACCGTGCGTGAGCTGTTCCGGCGCGGCTGGGAGATGCCGGAGGTAAAGGTGGCCTGGGAGGCGTTGAGTCTGGAATACGGAGAGATGTGATGGGCAAGGCGGCGTCGCGCACCAGATCGGTCGGCACGAAGGTGACCGAGGCAGAGTATGGACGGCTCGAGGCGCTGGCTGGCGACGCCAGCGTGAGCCTCAGCGAGTGTGTGCGTTCGATCCTGCGGGAGCGATTGGAGCGGGCAGGGTCGGCGGACCGGGAAGACATGGTGCTCGCCGAACTGCTGGCGCTGCGGACGATTCTGGTGAACCTGCTGCTCGCTAGCGCGAAGAAGGAGGCAACAACGGCTGCCGACCTGAGAGCGATGATCGAACGAGCCGATGCCGGCAAATGGGAGCGAGCACGCCAGGCGGTGGCGCAGCCTAGGGCCGCATCGCCGGGCGGCGACTGGATGCCGGAGTTCTCCGCTGGAGGGAAGGACGCCGGAATAGGAGTAAAGGACAAGGCGTTTTGATGCTGACGTTCAAAGAACGCTGGGATCTGAGCCAGCCTCCGAGGCCGCTCTGGACGACCGGAGCCGTGCTTGCCGCCGCAGTAATATTCGTGCTCTCGGTCGGCCTCGATTACTCGCGCCACTGGTCGGCCGTTGAGAAATTCTATCTGGCGTCCTATGCCAGAACGTGGATGGCGATGTGGCCGGACGATGCCTCGCGATATCCGCTGCTCGAAGTGGCCACCGGCAAAGGCAAAGTGCGGTTGGCGCTCTTCGACGAAGTGGATGTGGAAAAGGGCGCCAAAGGCGAACCAATCTACCGGCTGACCGAGGCCGGGCGACAACGCGGACTGACGGATGTGGTACTGGCAGACGGGGAGTTCCTTCCACGCAGCTGGCATCGGTTCCTGTCGCATTGGTTCTATCACGACCTGACGGCCTGGCAGTACGTC
>JBAUOG010001253.1:0-9790 GCA_049579625.1 Bryobacteraceae bacterium | reverse complement strand
GTGTCGAAGAGATAGGCAGTCAGCCACGCTTCTTTCATCGACTCCTCATCCGGTCCGGTTCCCAGGAATCCCGTCACAACGCAGCCTGCCAGCATCGCCGCCACAACCGGCGCCAGAAATCGCAACGAAAGATGATCATCGGGCTTCTTCGCCCGGTAGAGTTCGAAGGCCACGAAGGGAGTCAATGTGACACTGACCGCCAACGCCACCAGTTCCACGTTAGCCTCACCTCGAGATCCGACCCCGAGCAGTACCGTGGCCACCCCAAAGACCATATCCAGGCCGTTCGAGATCACAAAGATCGGATACCAATGCTGAATCCGCAGCATGATCAAGCGGAGTAGAAAAACCGCGAGCGCCCCTAGAAACAGGACCATCAGAACCTTTGCGACCGCATCGACTGACATTGGCTCTATTGTCGCAATGGCCCTAAGCGGCACCCGTCGATTTCCTGTAGGCTAGTAAGCAGGAAGACCATGCGCGCAGCTTGTCTCCTCGTCATTTTCGCGACTTTGTTAGCCGGCCAAGCGCCCAACCAAAGCCGCTTGGGGGAGATGTACGCGCCGGCCGGTCAGTCTGAGCAGCTTCCGCCCGAGCTGAGAAAGAATGCCCCTCACCTGGTGTCCATCACCATCAAGGTGGTGCTGGAGGGCGGCGAATCCCTCAGTGTGGCGCCACTGGTTATGGACGCCCGCAGCGAAGAAGGCGTTTGCCGATTGGCTAACATCTTCAAGAACGGCAGCATCCGCCTGGAGATCGCAGTTCCCACCGAAACCCGGGCGAAGATGGACAGCGAACCGGCCCGAGCTACTTGTTTCCTCCCCAAGGTGATGCTTCCCGGCTACCGCTCCTTTTCCGGCACAGTCCAGGACCAACAAGTCATCGTGCTGGCGCGCCTGGGCGAGCATGAAGGCTCGACCGTCTCCGTTACCTCGCTAAGCGCGCCCGAGAAGGCTCGAAGGGCCTATGAACAAGGAGAAGCGGCATTGTCCCGGCAGAAATACGTGGAGGCGCAGAAACACTTCGAACAAGCCACCAGCATCTACCCGGCGTATGCGATGGCGTGGAGCGAACTCGGCATCGCGCTCGAGCGCCAGGACCAGATGTCCGCTGCTGCCGAAGCATATCGGAAGGCCGCCGCTACTGATCCGAAGTACATCAAGCCACTAGTCCAGCTGGCGGGCCTCGCCGGCCGGCAACAGCACTGGGACGACGAACGCACGGATGCTGCAGCGGCGCTCAAGCTGCATCCGGTTGAGTTCCCGGGTGTCTATTACTATTTCGCCGAGGCCTGTTTCCACCTCGCCCGTTACCCCGAGGCGGAAGACGCCGCCCGAAGCGCGATCGAAGTCGACCAGCACCACGAGTTCCCCCAAGCTTATCTGTTACTAGCAGCCGTTCTTGCGCAGAAGGGCGACCGCGACGCAGCGGTCAAAGAGCTGCGCGAGTATTTGAAAGCTGCGCCGCACGCCGGCGACGCCCCCAAGATCAGGGAACAGGTTGTTCGCCTGGCCCAAAACGGCAGCAGCCATTAGCGACAACCGAGTTCCTGGTCACAGGCGAATACGGAGTCTTGTTCCGGCTGCAAGCGGCCCAGTTTCAATCCAATCGCCTTGTCGCTCGTTCTACTGCTTAAGCTCTTCTCGAATTTCGGCTGCTGCCAGGCGTGCTTGCGCCACGGCCCCAGTTGGGAAGCTGATGGCGCCAACTTTTGCATGACCGCCGCCACCGTAGCGTTCGCAAATCGTAGCCAGATTGTGCCGCAGCGGCTCGCGCACCCACGGATTTGAGCCGACGGACACCTTGGTTCGAAAACTTGATGTCGACACCGACACCGTATAGGCGGAGTCGGGAAACAGGTAGTAGGGAATGAACTTGTTGTAGCCTTCAATTCCGTAATCCACCAAGTCGAAGAAGATCACACCGTCGTCGCAGGATCCTTCCTTCCGAATCACGTCCATTGTGCGCAAGTGGTTCTGATGCAGGTTCCGATAAAGCGCTTGAATCTGCGGATCGCACACAATCTCAGCCAGCGGCTGGCGCTGCATCGCCAGGATGATCTTCTGCACAACGCCCGATTCCTTGGCGCCTTCGATGACCAGGGTCAGTTTCATGGCGGGCGCGTTCATCTCCACCGCCGATTGCGCACTCTCGTAGAGCGCGCCGTCGACAATGTCGGCCCAGGTCACAAGCTCCTCCAGATCCGGCGCTTCGAATCCATACCTGTCGCGGGCGATGGTCGCAATGAACTTCGTGCAAGACCGGTAGCTGGGATCGAACATCTTTCGCCCGCTCTTATCGTGGCGAAAATGCTCGGCATCTTCGGGGCTTAGAAAAGCGCTTTGGTGATGGTCAAACCACCAGGTCAGCCGGGGGTTCGTGGAGTACTTGAAGTCAACAATAACATTCACATCGCCGTCGAAATAGCTGTCCTCGAACAACTGGTCAGCCCGGTGGGCCAGGCCCATGTAGCGGAATTCCGATTCACGATAGAATTTCTCTTGTAGGAAACGCGTGACGAATGCCGATGAAGCCGCGCCGTCAAAGCAGTGGTCGTGATAGAGGACTCGCGCGCGCATGGAAGGAACTTGTTCTCCGAAAACCTTTTAGCTTGCCTCAGCTATCTTGGAATTGCAAGCTTTTGGCGAAAAATTGCCGAAATTAGTTTTTTCGACAGGTACGGCCGGTTCCACGGTAACGAACCAGCTCCCTGGGGGACCCGCCGAGTGCGGCGTTGCTTAGGTCGACGCAACATCTGGGCCGGCCGACTTGAAAAACCAGGTCCAGGGATACCTGCGCAGGCCCAGGGCGTCTAACATAACCGCGCAGAACGTCGACGCCTGCGGCCTGAACTCGGATTGCACCGCTTCGCAAAAGAAAGTTATTGTGAAAGATACGCTCGCAAAATCATGTTAAAACCGAAAGAAGAACGCAACCCCGATCTGAACCCGCAGGAAACGTCTGAGTGGGTGGAAGCGCTCGAGCAAGTTTTGGATCAAGCCGGGCCCGGTCGAGCCTCTTATCTCTTGGATATCCTCCTCGACCGAGCTGCACATGCTGGCGTAACGGTTCCCGGTAGATTCACCACCCCTTACCTAAACACGATTCCCGTTCATGAGGAGGTGCCCTACCCCGGCGATCGCCTGCTGGAACGAAAGATCAAGAGCCTGATCCGGTGGAACGCTGCCGCCATGGTGGTGCGGGCCAACAAGTACGACCCCAACATCGGCGGGCATATTTCGACATATGCATCGCTGGCCGCCGTTACGGAGGTTGCCTTCAACCATATCTTCCGGGGCTCCTATGATGGGGAGCCCGGCGACTTCGTCTATTACCAGGGACACGCTTCGCCTGGCATGTACAGCCGGGCCTTCCTCGAAGGCCGGCTGACGGAACAACAACTGCTGAATTTCCGGCACGAACTGCGCGACACGCCGGGACTCTCGTCCTATCCGCACCCGTGGCTGATGCCGGATTTCTGGCAGTTCCCCACTGTGTCGATGGGTCTGGGGCCGCTCAACGCCATTTATCACGCCCGCTTCCTTCGCTACCTGGAGAACCGCGAGATCATCCGGCGGACCGACCGAAAGATCTTTGCGTTCCTCGGCGACGGCGAAACGGACGAGCCGGAATCGTTGGGCGCGCTCGGTCTGGCGTCGCGTGAACATCTCGACAACCTGATCTTCGTCGTAAACTGCAACCTGCAGCGGCTGGATGGGCCCGTCCGCGGCAATGGCAACATCATTCAGGAACTCGAAGGCACGTTCCGCGGCGCGGGTTGGAACGTCATCAAGGTGGTGTGGGGCGGCGATTATGACGAGCTTTTTGCCCGCGATCACAGTGGACTACTGCTGAAACGCATCGAAGAGTGCGTGGACGGCGAATTCCAGAACTTCAAAGCCCGCGGCGGCGCATATGTCCGCCAGGAATTCTTCGGGAAGTACCCCGAGCTCCTCAAGATGGTCGAAGACAAAACCGATGACCAACTGGCACGGCTTCGTCGCGGCGGGCACGATCCGGTAAAAGTCTACAACGCTTTCTACCGTGCGCTCCGCCATAAGGGCCAACCGACGGTCATCCTCGCAAAGACGGTGAAGGGATATGGTCTCGGCGAGGCTGGCGAAGGGAAGAACATTACCCATCAGCAGAAGAAGCTGAACGAAGAGGAACTGCATTACCTCGCCAAACGGTTCGACCTGAACTTGCCCAAGGAGACGATTGAGCATCTCGATTTCGTGAACCCCGGCCCCAACAGCCCGGAAATCCAGTACCTGAAGGCGCGCCGTGAAGCATTGGGCGGTTACCTGCCGAACCGTCGCGTGGCGAAGATTGAGATCAAGGCTCCGCCACTGGAGACCTTCCATGATTCGCTCGAGGGTTCACGCGGCCGCGAAGCTTCCACCACTGCGGCGTTTGTGGCCGTTCTCAAGAGCCTGCTGAAGGTTCCGGAGCTTTCCAAATACATTGTTCCGATCATCCCCGACGAAGCCCGCACGTTCGGCATGGAATCCATGTTCCGCGAGCGCGGCATTTACGCCAGTGGCGGCCAGCTTTATAAACCGGTCGATAGCGACGTCCTGATGTATTACAAGGAATCCGCCAACGGCCAGATCCTCGAAGAAGGCATTACCGAAGCAGGCGGCATGGCATCCTTCACGGCCGCCGGCACGGCTTACGCGAATCTCGGCGTGCCGATGATTCCGTTCTTCATTTATTACTCGATGTTCGGCTTCCAGCGCATTGGCGATTTCGCCTGGGCGTTTGCGGACGCCCGTGGCAAGGGCTTCCTGATTGGGGGCACAGCGGGCCGTACGACGCTGCTGGGTGAAGGCCTGCAACACCAGGATGGCCACAGTTTGGTGCTGTCGAGCACGGTGCCAACCTGCGCCAGTTACGATCCCGCCTATGCCTACGAGATAGCCGTCATCATTCAGGATGGCATCCGCCGCATGTATGAGAACGGTGAGGACCTGTTCTACTACCTGACCGTCTGCAACGAGAATTATGTGCAACCTCCGATGCCGTCCGGTGACGTCCACGAGGGGATACTGAAGGGTCTATACCTTCTGAAGCGAGCGGAGCCGGCTGCGGCGCGAGTGACCTTGTTCGGCAGCGGCCCCATCCTGAACGAGACTTTGAAGGCGCAGCACCTGCTGGCCGAGAAATACGGCGTGGGCGCGGACGTCTGGAGCTTGACCAGCTACAACGAACTGCGGCGCGAGGCGCTTTCGACCGAGCGCTGGAATCGGCTGCACCCGGCCGAACTCGAGCGCAAGCCCTACATCAATCGGGTACTGGGCCAGATCGACATGCCGATCATTGCTGCAACCGATTACATGAAGGTGGTGCCGGACCAGATCGCCCCTTGGCTGCCGGGTCGGCTGACGTCGCTTGGAACGGATGGCTTTGGGCGTAGCGATAACCGCGAACACTTGCGAAAACACTTCGAAGTCGACTCGGCTGCGATAACGGCGGCGGCGCTTTCTCGCCTGGCCCGTTGGGGACGCTACGATGTGGCGCGTGCGAACGCGGCCATCGCGGAATTGGGTATCGATCCGGAACGGCTGGATCCAGCGCGGGCGTAATTAAAGGCCGGCCGATCCTCGGACGTATTCTCCAGCAAGAGCATAAAAGAGGGCCGAACATCGCTGTTCGGCCCTCTTTTTCAACTACGCTTTGTGCGCCCCGACGGGCGCTTATTCTTGCACTGAGATTTGCTGGTCGCTGTCGCGCCAGGCGCTAATCTTCAGGCGCTTACAAACCCAGCAGAGATCCTCGTTGGGTTGCGGGCCACTATTTGGAACGTACGGAGAACCGCACACCGCGCAATGCTTCGCGCGGCGCAGCTTGTCCGACTCCACAGATTGCTTCGCCAGTTCCCGAATTTCCTCGGCAACAATGGGGCGGACAATCGGAGTTGGTTTCTTCTTCATTAGGGTATTCCCACTATAGAACATATCGACCCATCACCTGGAGTCGCGCAGGAAAACCAGTGATGGCGTAATGCGAACCTGATCCTAGGCTGCCCGGTCACGCCGGAAAACGTAACCTGCATCGATCGGAGAATGGCATCGGGCACACTTCTGACCCGGTCTCACAATCATGCGTTTACCTTTGAGAATCACTTCCGCCGGCACGGTGTGCGTGCAGAGCGGACAATAAACCTGCTCGACGCGAGCAGCCGTCTCGGGCTGTGCGTTGTTTACCGGTGCCTGTGCGTTTGCCATGTTCATTCTCCCTTCGCAATACCGCCCGCGGTCAAAACCGTCTTCGCTTGTAAAGACGTAAGAAGTTACGTGAACGGTTCTATTCTTGAAAAAAATAGTTGCGATACATGCTTCTACCAGACACGGGGCAAACGCCGTTTGCGGCGGCGCAAACAACCCAGTGTGCGCGGCAAAGATGGCCCGTCCCAACTGACTACCGAGTCAGTCCCTGTAGGCAGCAGGGAAAATTGCGAGCTTCTCGAGGTGTTTGGCGAGAATGTCTACTTCGAGGTTCAACTCCGCTCCCGGCAGGTAGGAGTGCAACGTCGTGTTCTGGTAGGTGTGCGGGATGATCGTGAATCCGGCACGGCAGCCGTCAATCTCGGCCACGGTCACGCTGATGCCGTCGACTGCCAACGAGCCTTTTTCCACCACATACCGGATCAGGTTGTCCGGAAGTCGCAGCCGCATCCACCAGTGCCCGCCGCCAAGCGCTTCCATCACCAGCAACTCGGCCTTGCCGTCCACGTGTCCCAGCACAAAATGGCCGTCCAGACGTGCGTTCGCTCTCAGCGGCCTCTCGAGGTTCACAACCGAACCTGGCTGAAGGGCGCCCAGATTGGTGCGTTTTAGGGTTTCCGGAGCCAGGTCGGCTGTGAATTGATCGACCGACAGCTCCACGGCGGTAAGGCAGGTGCCATTCACCGCAATGCTTGATCCGGCGACCGCGTCCGTCAGAATCGAGTGGCACGAAACCGTTAGCCGCGCGCCGCTCTGGTGATGATCCATAGCCAGGACGCGCCCCAGTACTTCAATGATTCCCGTAAACATGAGCCGTTACGCCTTCACCACATAGGCTTCCACCGCAAACTCGTTGGCGGAGACCTTGTGCAGCGTCAGCCGGTCCAGCAGGATCGCGTCGATGCGCCGCTGGCGTCCGGCGCCACCAGCCACCGGCAAACTCTTCAACCCGCCCAGGATCTTCGGAGCGTAGTAAAAGAACACCTTATCCGCAATCCCCGAATCGAGCATGGCCCAATTCACCATCGCACCGGCTTCCACCATCAGCGAAAGGTAGCGGCGTCCCGCGAGGTAGTCCAGCACGGCCTTCAGATCGGTGCGTCCGTTCGCTCCATCCGCGATCAGCACCGAGACGCCGCGATCACCCAGCATCCTCCGCCGTTCCGCGGGTGCCGCGGACGTTCCCACCACCAGCATGTCGTTCCGGGCGCTTTCCACCATTTTCGAGCCAAGCGGCAACCGCAAAAGAGAGTCCAGCACAATCCGCAGCAGAGGCCGGCTGCGCTCCAAACCAGAACGATCTGTCAGCAGGCAGTCGTCTTCTAGAACTGTTCCGATACCGGTGAGAATCGCATCCGACTCATGCCGGACCAATTGGACGTTGGCGCGTGCCACTTCACTCGTGATCCAACCGTCGTTGTCCTGCGGCGCGGCGATCTTTCCATCCAGGGTCAACGCCGCCTTGATGGTGACCAGCGGCCGCCCCGTGCGCATGAAATGGATAAACGGCTCATTCAAGCGCGCCACTTCCTTGCCTGCTTCATGGTCCAGTTCGACCTGTATCCCAGCGGTCCGCAGATTTTCCAGACCTTGGCCGGAAACCAGCGGATTGGGATCTTCCATGGCGACCACCACTCGCCGCACACCTGCTGCGATTAAGGCGTCTACGCAAGGCCCAGTGCGGCCTTGATGGGAACAGGGTTCCAGGGTTACGTACAGCGTGGTGCCTTTGGCTTTCGCGCCCGCCTCATCCAGCGCGATCACCTCAGCATGTTTCACGCCCGCCCAGGTGTGAAAACCGCGACCAGCCACACCATGGTCATCCACCAGCACGGCGCCTACGCTAGGGTTCGGGCTGGTTCGGCCTCGGCCCTCCCGGGCTAGTCGCAACGCCTCCTGCATGTGTTCGTTCATCAGGCTCTGTCCGTCTTGCAGTTCCCCACCAACCGGCGGTGTCTATTTGTCGAAGAGCGATTCAATAAACTTCTCGGCCTCAAACGGCAATAGATCATCAATCTTCTCACCCACCCCAACGTAGCGAATGGGCAAATTCAATTCGCGCGCGATGGCCACCACCACGCCGCCCTTCGCCGTCCCATCGAGCTTCGTCAAAACGATGCCCGTCACACCGGAAGACTCCGTGAATTTTCGCGCCTGCTCCAGGCCGTTCTGGCCGGTGGTCGCATCCAGAACCAGCCAGACTTCATGCGGCGATCCCGGAATGACCCGTTGCGACGTGCGGCGCATCTTCTCGAGCTCTGCCATCAGATTGTCTTTCGTGTGCAGGCGGCCGGCCGTGTCCACGATGACGTAATCCACCTGGCGTGCTTTTGCGGCGTTCAGTGCATCGAACACCACCGCGCTCGGATCGGCACCGCTCTTCTGCCGGATCATCTCCACGCCCGCGCGCTTCGCCCACACTTCCAGCTGCTCAATGGCTGCGGCGCGAAAGGTATCGGCCGCACACAAAAGCACCTTTCGGCCTTCGCCCAGGAAACGGTGCGCCAGTTTTCCGATGGTGGTAGTCTTCCCCGCTCCATTAACCCCGACCACCATCACCACGGCCGGCGGTTGCGCGACAATGTGCACCGGTGTCTCCGAGGCCTGCAGTATCTCCAGGAGCTGTTCGCGGATCAGGTTGCGAATCTCGTCGGCATCGCCCGTCAACTTCCGGTCTACCCTTTGCCGGATACGTTCCAGGATGTCATTCACGGTCTTGACGCCGATGTCGGCCGTAATCAGCGTATACTCCAACTCATCGAGAAGATCAGCGTCGATCTCCTTCTTGCCGGACAGCACATCCTCGATGCGATCCACCAGGCCGGAGCGCGTCTTCTGGATGCCCGCCTTTAACTTATCGAGTAGGTTCGGTTCAGGCGGCGCTGTACCGAAGAGCGTTTGAATTGCCATGCAATGTATGTCTCAAAAAGGGGCCGTCAGCCACACGTAATGGATGTGCGGAAGTGGTTATCCCGTCGCGGACTTGGCTTAAGAATAGCAAGGCCAGAGAAGGCTTCAATTAGTGGCGCCGCAACTGGTCACGACGCCGTGAGTATCCGATTGCTGACGCGCGCGGTTCTTTGCTGGCTTTTCATACAGACTCCCGAGTCTTTAATACCAGTCCCTTAACCTGACCTCTATGCCCGTCCCTGCCAACAATGCCTCGAACTTCTTGATGTCCGATCCGCGGTAATGGTAGGGATAAACGATCTTGGGATGAAAAGCCCTCACGGCCTCGGCCGCTTCCTCGGGTGGCATCGTGTACGGCAGGTTCATAGGAATGAACGCCACGTCAATATTCTTGAGCGCGCGCATTTCGGGAATGCCTTCTGTATCGCCCGCGATGTAGAAACGTGTTCCACCAAACGTCAGGACGTAGCCATTGCCGCGGCCTTTGTCGTGATAAAACTTTCCGTGTGCAGGACCCCGCTGGAGGTTGTACATCGGTATCGCTTCAATCGTCCAGCCCCCCCATGTGGTGGCTTCGCCGTTCGACAACTTCTTGGCCTGCGTCACCGTCTTGGCCACTGCGGGCGGTGCGATGATTGTGGTCTGTGCTGCAG